>CAJXMT010000053.1 GCA_913056155.1 uncultured Cryomorphaceae bacterium | reverse complement strand
TATTTTCTTTGAGGAAAGAGGCTTTCTCGCGTGCGTTGGGTTCAGTAGCCCATTTCCAATGATTGGCATTGCTCCAAAATGCCGCGTTTTTGAATGCAGGTACGAGGTTGCCGTTTTTATCGTACACTATGGCGCCGCCACAGTGATCAAAATGCAGATGTGTCAGGAAAACATCGGTAATATCATCGCGGTGAAAGCCGAGTTTTTTCAAGGAGCCGTCTAAATTTTCTTCACCGTGGGGATGGTAAAAGCTGAAGAATTTATCACTTTGTTTGTTTCCCAAACCGGTGTCGATTAATATCAAACGGTTTCCGTCTTCAATGAGAAGGGAGCGCATTGCCCATGTACACATGTTGTTTTCATCGGCCGGGTTTGTGCGCGACCAAAGTGATTTGGGTACCACGCCAAACATTCCGCCACCGTCTAATTTGAATTTCCCGGTATGTACTGTGTGTAATTTCATGATGTTATTTTTTGCTGATGAATAGGGGTTCTGACCAAAAAGGAGAACCACATGTTTCAATTGCTCAAAATTAAATAAAGTGCGGGAATAATTAGGTGTGAAACCGGGTTGAATGCGGTTATCATTTATTTGAGGCTCAATTTACCTTCCAGTACCTCTTTGTAGGTTTTGCCGAGGTATTTGAGGAGGTTTGAAAGCGTTTGCATGGCTGCCACGGTGGGTTCACTCACTTTTTGCTTTTTCATTTTCAGCACCATGACGCCGTAGAGTCCGTTAAAACAGATTTCAATGGGATTTTTAGCCGTTTCGTTAGCTTTGGTTTCCAACTCTTTGATGAGGGGTAGGGCTTCCTTCCAGAGTTTTTCGTAGGATTGATCTTGAAGCTTGGTAAGCAGTGCGTTGTGTACAAAAGATAATTCACCTATAATTTGGTACACCTCTTCAATATGGCCGCTGTTTTCTAAGTTTTGGCGCTCCATTTCTTCAATCATGGCTTCGTAGCGCTTTTTGAGCGTCAGTTTATCCTCCACTTTTAAGTCTTCAGGCTCGATTAAAACTTCTTCAACGGTAATGAGGTTGAGTGAGAGCGAACGCAATATGTCCTCTGTGTGAAAGAGGTAAAGTACGTATTCAATGATGTTTTCCCTGCGTTTTTTCTCGGGATTGAGCATAGAAATTGTTTTATGGATTATTGCTGTTTTCAACGGGCTCAAATCGGCTGTTGAGTCCCGCTATTACTTTTTGGGTGAGGTCTGCATCTTGATGTCCCCACAGAACGGCACCTCCGTAGGTTTGCGTTACGGCAATTTTAAAAGGTTTGTCTTTCATGTAATCTTCAAGAAAAGCTTCCAATGAGTCATTAATTTGAGCGGTATATTCGCGTTCGGTTTTACTGAGCTTGCGGGACAGGTCATCTTGAAGTTCGTACAATTCGCGCTCTTTTTTTTGTAGTTCTTCTTGTTTCATTTGACCTTCAAACCTACCCATAGTAGGTGCTTTCTCCCTGAAATCTTCCAGTTTTTGCATGAGTTTTTTTTCTTCACTGCTGATTCGGTTTTTATATCTGATCTGCTGTTGAGCGAGTTGATTTTCGAGTTTTTTTGCCAAAGCGTAGTGCACCATTACCGTATCGGTGTTGATGTAGGCCACTTGAATATTGCTTTGAAGATCTTCTTTAACCGCTTGTTGCAGTTCTTTTTTAGTTTCGGCAGGATTGGTTACTTCCTCCGGAGCAAAGCGTAATACCAATAATAAAATAACACCTATTAGGGCAACACCGCTGAGTAAAATACTGAGTTGTTTCATTGTTTTTTATTTGAAGCGGCAAAAGTAGGGAATTTAAAGTGATGTTTTCGGATGCCGTTTCGCTGATAGGTTATGGATTAAATGTTATTTTTTTTGGCAGTACCATTGATTTTTATTTTGAACGTTAAATAAAGTAATAAGAAATCACGTTTAAATCTACAGCTTAAAAAAGCTTTGAAGTTCCTTGGCATTCTCAGATTCACAAGCTCAGGAAAGTGAGATTGTATAGATTGAGTATTTGATTTACATTTGGATAAAATGAGATTTTGAAACAACTAAATAAAAACGGTCTCGTCCTGTAAAAAAAGAAAGTGTATATGAACAATCGAGACAACTTAGTGCGGAGACATACAATTTTACTTTTCACATTATTCCTGTTTTTGGCATCGGGTGAAAACGCAAATGCTACCCACATTACAATGGGTAATTTTGACTTTACCTGTTTGGGCGGGGATACATTTTTGGTGAGGATGCATTTATTGAGGGATTGTTCAGGTGCCTCAATGCCCGTTAATCTTCCATCAGTAAGTACAAGTTCCGCCTCCGGTTGTCCGTCCCCTATATTGGTAGAACCTTGGAACAGAGCCTGCGTAAAAGAAGTATCACGGTTATGCCCCGATTATTTAGGCCAAAGCACCTGCCAACCCTTTGGTTTTGGTACACGATTTACCCGCCGGTTTTTTACCGGCCGATACGTTGATTTGTGAAAATCAAGTTTTACATCTTGCCCCGTTGAGAAGCTTTGAAACCTATGATTGGTCATCGGGAAGCACTGATTCCGTTACGCTGTTTGAAGGGTGGAATAACGACCCCGGCGTTTACACTTTTACACTCGATGTATTTGACGAGCACGGTTGCAGTGGAAAAGATACGGTGGTGGTTACGCTTGAAGATTGCAATACTTCTACCGGCGGTGTTTTGGGTTCTGACCAAAATATAAAGGTGTATCCCAACCCTTCAAGCGGTGTTTTTGTCATTGAATTTGAAGCTTCTCGGTCAGAGCCCGCCCAAATCAAACTCCTCGACTTAAACGGCCGGGTGGTTCACGTTGAGCAAACGGGAGTGACGAACGGACTCAACCAAATTCAAGTGAATGTGCAAAACCTCGCCGCCGGAAATTATTTGTTGCAGATTGAGGTAAACGGTGAAGTGAGTACAATGAAGTTGAAATTGATGCGGTAATTAATCTTCAACCTCCTCAACCGGGAATTTCTTTTCAAAAATCATTAAATACAAAAAGGCCAGAAAGGCCAAAACGCCTGCAAACCAAAAAGCTTGTTGAAAATTTTCAGGTTTGTTGTTATACAATGCCGCAGATATTAAGGCTCCGCCGCCAATACCGATTTCCAAGGCAATATACATGGTACTCATGCCTTTGCCGCGAGCGGCTTTCCTACTCAAGTCAATGGTCCAGGCAAAAACGGTTGGACTATTGCTCCCCACGGCAACACCAAACAACACGGCTGCCATAATGAGGTGAGTACCGTTTTGCGCCAGTCCAATACTCAGCATGGCTAATGCCACGGTAAAAGCACTTACTTTTAAAACGGGTACTCGCCCAAATCGGTCAGATACTTTTCCTGCTGCTAAACGTATTGCCAAAGAAGAGATCACAAAAACCGTAAAAAATACGCCCTTGTTTTCAAAGCCCATGTAAGTGGTATAATCCGGCATAATGGTTAAAACGGTACCAAAAGAAAACACGGTGAGCAACATGGTAATGGAGGGGGCTAAAACGCGCGGTTCGTAAAACTCGCTGATTTTCACTTTCAGCATGGCCGGCTTAAATTTTTGAGTACCGCTCATTGTTTCGCGCATATTTCCAATGATAATAACGGAAATAAAGGCTACACCGGCACTTACGTAAAATAAGACTTCCGTTCCGTAGGCTGCTGAAATATAGCCGCCCACTGAAGGGCCTATAGCCATTCCGATGCTGTTGAATAATCCCAAGATACCCATTGCCTCGCCGCGCCTGTTATTCGGTATAATATCAGCAACGTAAGCCGCGGTTCCCGTGGGGTTAAAACCGGTGCTGAGGCCGTGAAAAGCGCGTAAAAACAAAAGAGCTGCTACCGAACCGATGACCGGGTAAATGAGTCCGGCTACCAAAGAAACGGCGGCACCGAATATCATTACGGGTTTGCGACCTATGGTATCGGTGAGCTTACCGCTGAAAGGTCTTGACAACATGGCAGTAAGGGTAAACAGTGCAATGACTAAACCTTTAAATTCGGGGCCGCCCAGTGATGTGACGTAATCCGGAAGTTCCGGAATTACCATATTGAAGCCGCCAAAGAAAAATACGGCACTGACGCAGAGCAGCCAAAATGTTTTATCGTAGCGTTTTAGCAAAATGTTTTATTCAAAGGAGTTCATAAGGTAAATCTGTCAAACGATGAAGTTGGCCGAGTGTTTAAAACCGGCACAGTTTCAATTTTTTTCGGGCGTGGTTTGTTTTTCAAAAAAATAAAGAATGACCCTTTCGTGCCATTGCGCTCTGCGCAAAGGCCATCGATCTGTAAAGCCGACATGTCCGCCTTTTTGGGGAGTAAGTACATGCAAAAAAGGGTTGTTTTCGGCCTCATCCCTCGGGTAGCAGCTTTCACTCAAAAAACTGTCATCTTGAGCATTGATGACTAATGCCGGAATTTTGAGCTCATTTAAAACCGTTTTGCTGCTGCATTTTGTATAGTAATCTGCTGCACTTTCAAAACCGTGAACGGGTGCGGTAAAAGCATCGTCAAATTCATAAAAGGTGGTGGCTTTTCGTATTTTAGACTCGTCTAAAAAAGAAGGTTCAAAGTGGTTTAGCTTATCAATGGCTTTATTTTTTAAGGATTGTAAAAAACGGTTTAAGTAGATTTTATTGGAAGGTTTGCTCAGTGCTTTACTTGAACCATGCAGGTCACAAGGAGCCGATACTGCCGCTATTTGCTTTACTTGAGGCGGAAGATTTTTTCCCGCTTCACCGGCGTATTTAAGGGCGATGTTTCCGCCTAAACTAAATCCGGTAATTTTGATGTGAGAGGCGCCTTGTTCAATTAAATATTGAACTGCTGTGTGCAGGTCATCGGTTTTTCCGCTGTGGTAACTCTGTAATTTGTTGTTGGGAACTCCGCCGCAACTTCGCAGGTTCAAAACAACTGTGGTATATCCCGCGTCGTGCAAAATTCTTGAAAGCCCTTTGGCATATCCCGATTGAGAGCTGCCCTCAAGTCCGTGCACAATAATGGCTGTTTGGCCCGTAACTTTACGAAAGGGCTCCGTAAAATCGAGATGCAAAAAGTCGCCGTCAGGCGTGGGGATTCGCACTCGGTGGTAGCGGTGATCGGGAAAGGTTCTGAATCTGTTGGGGATTATGGTATTGAGGTGGTGGTTTTGTAACCAAAAAAGGGGTTTATAGTCGGTCATTGGTGCTTTGCAATCAGGCGATTGTTTTTTGGGCGCGCAAAGGTCTGCTTTTTCGTGCAATTTTTTGACGTGGAACACTTCTTTTATGTGGTGCTTCCCCGTTTATTTTGGGAATCAAGACGTTGAAATATACATGAGATGAATAAAGACCGGTGGTTAAGATCCTCTTTAATTAAAGAAATGCAGTGTACTCACATCATTCTTCAAACCAGTCTAACTCTACCGCGTTACAGTCTTGGGGGTTGTCAACCTTGATAGCACCGTTAAAAAACTCGTTTCCCTCTTCGTCTGTAACCAAATAAAAATAACGGCCTTGTGCATCAGCGCCCATATCAAATTCACCGGAGTAGGGCATGTTCAGGTTACAGGCGGGAGCGGTTTCATTAAAGTTTCGGGTGTTTTCCATTCCCACAGAGTCGCCGCTGATGTAAAAGAACAGTTGATTTTCACCGGCTTCCAATAAAAAGTCTGCAGTGGGTTGTCTCCACCAAAAAACGAAACGCGTTTTGTAGCGGCAGATGCCGTTATCTTCATCGGCTTTTTCATTGTATAGGTAAGATGTTTCATCTGTGCAGCCCTCAGTTGTGCATTGGCTGAGACATAAAAGCAAAGTCATCATGAAAAAGGGTAAGAGTATTTTTGCTGCTGGCATACCGATAGAGTTTTGAACTGTAAACTGCGAGTCAAAAGTAATACTCTCGTTGGAATGAGCGTGTTTTTTAACCGGGCTATTCTAAAAAAAGCGTGTCCGCGACATCTACATCAGCAGCGTAAAAGTAACCCAATGCGCGCTCCTCATCATTAGCAGTATTGTAAATGTTGCTTCGTATTTCGGCGGGAGGCGTGTCAAAAGGTCCGCCTGTGAAAGACTGATCGGCAAGTTGGGCAATGTATCGGTAATAATTTCTCGTAATTCCGGCTTGCCAAACCACCACCTCAATTCTACCGTCTTCTTCAATACGATTGTCATATTCATCAGATGAAAAAACGTAAACCGGAGCGCGATTCAGCGTATTGCCTTCAATTAAATCGTCGTTGATAAAAAATAAATCTTCACCGGTACTTTGGTATTCACCATTAATAAAAACTTTCCACTGGTAGGCATCTCCCGTTCCTTCCACTTCTTGCGTACTTAAAAGTACCTGTACAGCATCTCCTAAAATAAAGTTGCTTTCATCCACTTCGCTGTAAATAGAATCGATTTGACCTGCAAAACGGAGTTCTTCGGGTTCTGACCGAAATAATTCACCGGTGGGTAATGTAATATCAATATAATATTCAGAACCGATTTCAGGCCGGTGGAAAATTTCAAACTGTTCCTTTTTGGTATGAAACGTCATTTTCCCCAGTGAGATGTTATCTTCAAACAGCTCCACCTCGGCATTGGAAAGTGCCGAGTAATCGGGCAATGTAGTTTCAAAAAAATCAGAGGTGTAGCTCAATTTGACAAACTGCGTATCCAAATGAGATTGAACTGCTCCCTCAACCACCAGACGTTTGCTTGCACTATCCAATTCAATATCTACCACATCTTGGCAGCTGAACAGCAAAAAAGAAACGGTCAAAAAGCTAACTATGTATGATATATTTTTCATGATTAAAATTCAAAATTAAGGGTGACAGCGGGCACCGGTATCCCGATGATGGCCAGCCTGACGGCTTCACTCTGCAACGGGTTATCGGCATTTTGCCTAAAGAAAATAGAGTAGGGGTTATTGCGGGCGTAAACATTGTAAACGCCGAATGTAACGCTCAATTTACGGTCATCGCGTTTGCTTTCAGGCGTGTAAGTGGCGCTCATATCCAAACGGTGAAAGGCGGGTAAACGTTCATTGTTGCGCAGCGGGAAGTTGCCCAAGGCCTTGTTGTCAAAAAAGAATTTACCGTCGGGGTAAGATATAGGCCGGCCGGTTTGATACGTGAAATTTCCCGATACGGACCATTTTTTATTGAAATCATACATCAACACAAAAGTGAAGTCGTGCGTTTTGTCCCAGTTTGCCGGATACCATTCACCGTTATTTACGCCGTTTTCTACAGCTCGATAACTGCCGGCTGTATATCCCTCAGCTTTTAATTCGGTACGGGCTAACGTATAGCTGATCCAGCCTGTTAAGTCGCCTTTTTTCTTTTCAAGCATAAATTCAGCGCCGTAAGCCCTGCCGTTTGCGGTGAGAAATTCCGTTTCCACAAACTCATTTAAAAGCAATTGCGCACCGTTTTTGTAATCCAATACATTGCGCAACCTTTTGCCGTACACTTCAACACTTGTTTCGTAACGATTTCCTCTCCAATTCCTGAAATAGCCCAGCACCACTTGGTCTGAGTGTGCCGGATTGACATATTGCCCGGCCGGCTTCCAAATATCCAGCGGGGTTGCGGCCGTTGTATTGGAAACCAGATGCAAATACTGTCGGGTTCTTTGGTAGCTGGCTTTTACTGAGCTTTCGGGGTTGAGTAAAATATTGGCGCCAAACCGCGGTTCAAAACCACCGTAATCTGCAATAACGTCTCCGCGATCATAACTTTCAGAACCCACAATATCGCCGGGCCGTGTGGGTTGACCGGCAGCATAAATGTTGACGTCTCCCGGGCCTAAATTCAGGAAGTGAGAATAGCGCAAACCGTATTGCAAAGTAAGCATGGAAGATACTTTTTGCTCATTACTGATGTAAATGGCGGGCTCGAAACCGTATTCTTCAGGCACTTTGATGGGATTGATGAAATTGTCCTCACCAAAACCTGCTGCAATGCCGGGCCTGAACTCATAAAACAAACCGTTCACGCCGAATTCCAGTGTATTTTTAGAATTGAGGTAATAGGTAAAATCGGCTTTGAAATTGTAGTTGAGTATGCGCGATTTCCAATCAAATCCCAGTCCGTCTACTTGAGCCCCGAGTTCGTAGTTGTAATCGCTGTAGTAAGCGGTGAAATTGGAAAACAATTTTTCATTAAACAGGTGGTTCCACCTTAAGCTCAAGGAGTTGTTTCCCCATCCAAAGCGAAAAGCTTCATCAAAGGCGAAAATGTCACGTCCCGAATAACCGCTCAAGAATACGCGGTTATTGTCATTGATTTTCCAATTGATTTTCCCGTTGAAGTCATAAAAATAAGCTTGATTTCCGGCAAACTCGTCGGTGAGTTTGAGAAATAAATCAGCGTAAGATCGCCTTCCCGAAAACAAAAAGCTGAGCTTGTCTTTTACAATGGGACCTTCAACGGTAAATCGGGAAAATAACGCACCCAATCCGCCTTGAGCTTTAAATTGACGCATATTGCCTTCGCGCTGCCGCACTTCCAATACAGAAGAGAGGCGACCGCCGTATCGCGCGGGAATTCCGCCTTTATAAAGTTCAACATCCGATAGCGCATCGGGGTTGAATGTGGAAAAAAAACCAAACAGGTGAGAAGAGTTAAAAATGGGCGCCTCATCCAGTAAAATGAGGTTTTGATCGATGTTTCCGCCGCGCACGTTAAATCCGGTGGCACCTTCACCCACGGTGGTTACGCCCGGCCTCAGCTGTAAACTTTTGATCACGTCAGCTTCACCTAAAAGTTGTGGGATTTTTTGGATTTTTTTCATGTCCAATTTTTCAACGCTCATTTGAACGTTGGTGACGTTTTGATCATCGCGCTCCGATTCAATCACTACCTCCTGCAATTGGGTGGAGGAGGGTAATAGTTCAATGTCTTTTTTGATATTTTCGTTGAGTTCAATTTCAACGGACTTTTTTTGCATACCCAAAAAAGAATATTCAACCGTGTACGTTCCGGCGGGCATGGTGATGGAGTAAAAACCGTACACGTTGGTGGTGACTCCTGAGCCGGTTTGGGTAATAAATACCGTACTTCCGGGTAAATCCTCTCCGGTTTCGGAATCCCGCACGTAACCCGATAAGGTGTGCTTTTCTTGAGCGGTTAGTGAAAGTGCAAATATGCTGAAAAGCAATGCAGCGAGGAGTGTTTTCATAGCTTCGATTAGGTGTGCAAATTTGATGCAAATGATTTTATGTTGAAAGCTAAAGTTGTGTTTTACCTTGAAAAAATACACTATCGGTGTATAATGTCCACAAACGGTTTTTTGTTCAGTTGTTATTGAAAGATTGATGTGCTGAGTGCCCTTAGGTCAGTGGAGTAGGTTGCGATAAGTTGAATGGATGCCGGTTGCGACATAACGCAACAAGTTCGAATTATTCCGGCAAATAAGTGAGTGAGCTGTAAGCGTCAAAACAAAACAGCTCCTCGGCGGTAATCTGTAAATCGTGCGGGGTCAAAGCTTCGATTTGCCGATACACATCAGCGTATTTTTCGGTATTGCCAAAGCTCAATACACTTTTTGCCGGCGCCATGAGTCGGTTTAAGCCGCTTTCGGCCGCGAGTATGGATTGCCCCTTGAATTGTTTTTTCGCGAGCTCTAACTTATTGCTTGAGAGCGGCTTTTCTTTTAATTTCTCTAATTCTTTGTGTACGGCTTTAACGGCTTGGGCCAACCGCTCGGGATCGGTTCCCAAATAGATGTAGAATAAACCGCTTTGGGCGTAACTGATGTATTGCGATTCAATGTTGTAAGCCAGTCCCAATTTTTCGGTAATATTGAGGTTGAGTCTGCTGTTCATACCCGGCCCGCCCAAAATATTATTGAGCAGCAGTGCCGCGGCATATCGGGAATCGTGATAGCTATAGGCTTGAACACCGGAGATGTAATGAGCTTGGTTGATGTCAAACTTTTTGTTGATATGCACGGCTTTATTGGCTTTGGGCATATCTTGAACGTTTACCCGACGCTCGGGTAATTTTTGGGGCAGGTTCTTCAGGAGTAGTTTTTTTAGTGTTTCGGGTTTCATGTTTCCCCTGTAGGCAAAGACGGTATTTTGAGCGGTGTAACCGCGGTCTTTAAATTGCCTGAGGTGCTCGGCTCTAAAAGACATGACACCGTTGGGTGTGCCTAAAATATTGTGCGCCAAACTACTGCCTTCAAAAATAATTTCTTCAAATTCGTCGAAAATACGTTCGTACGGACTGTCCAAATAGGAGTGGATTTCGTCAATCACCACCAATTTCTCTTTATTGATTTCGCGGTTGGGAAATGTGGGATTGGTAATGATGTCGCACAACAGTTCAATAGAGCGCTTGCTGTAGGTATTGATAAACGATGCGTGTATAGCCGTTTCCTCCTTGGATGTAAAGGCGTTCAGTTCGCCGCCAACCTCATCAATGCGAGATAGTATATGATAGGCACTTCGCTTTTGAGTGCCTTTGAAAAAACAGTGTTCTAAAAAATGAGCAAGTCCGTGTTCATCGGGCTTTTCATCGCCTGAGCCTATGTTTATAATAAAAGCACAATGTGCCGCCGGACCGGCATCATATTGATGTACAACGCGCAAGCCGTTTGAAAGGGTGAAAAATTGTTGATCCTCGTGCATGTTGTGTAAGTCGATTTTGAGAATTGTATCGAGTTTAAACAAGTAAAAATACGCTGCTCAAAAGTTTTAGTTTTTGGAACCGCCGGGCCGTCGATCTCCGGATTTAGCGCTGTGAGAGTGGTTTTTACTTTTACCGCGATAGCCGCCGCCTTTTTTCCCCCTGAAGTTTTTTCCGCCTTTTCTGTGCCCGCGGCCTTTACCGTGCGGTTTTTTTCGCGGTTTTGTGGGGTCGTATTCCGGCGACTGCCCGATGGCGGAAGGTGTTTCACCTTTATCTAATTCACGCTCAATGAGTTTTTCAATATTGTAAAACTTAAATTGATCGGCTTCATTGATAAATGAAATTGCTGCGCCTGATTTTCCCGCACGAGCCGTGCGTCCTACGCGGTGAACATAATCGGCGGGGTCATCGGGAATGTCGTAATTTACCACATGACTCAAACTGTCAATATCAATACCGCGGGAGAGAATATCAGTGGCAATGAGTATTTTGATTTTACCGGATTTAAAGCTGCGCAACAATTCATTTCTTTCCTGTTGATCTTTATCACTGTGCATGGCTGCACATTCAATTCCTACACGGTTGAGCTCTCGGGTGATGGTATCCACATCGTTTTTGCGCGAGGCAAACACCAGCATATTGGTAATGGTGCTGTTTTCAACAATGTATTTGAGCAAGGCAATTTTGTTGTTGTCATAAACCATAAATGCCAGTTGGTTGATGTTTTCAGCCGGTTTATCAACCGCTAAGTTGATTTGTACGGGGTCGGTTAAAATCTTTTCGGCTAATTTCCTGATGTTGGCCGCCATGGTAGCTGAAAACATAAGGGTTTGCTTTTGAGCCGGCAACAATTTGTGAATTTTCATGATGTCGCCGATAAAGCCCATATCCATCATGCGGTCGGCTTCGTCTAAAATAAAGTAGTCAATTTCACTCAAGTCTGTATAACCCAAATTGATGTGAGCGATGAGGCGACCCGGTGTAGCCACTAAAATATCCACTTTATTTTGAATGGATTGTTTTTGCTCAGTGAAATTGTCTTTTTGGTTGCCGCCGAATATGGCTTGGCAGGTAATATTGGTGTTGTATATCAACCCCACTAAATTTTGCTCTATTTGAATGGCCAGCTCGCGGGTGGGTGCTAAAATGAGACAGCGAATGGCCTCGTGTTTTTTCGTTAACAATTGGTTGACTACCGGAATTAAAAAGGCAGCCGTTTTACCCGTGCCCGTTTGGGCACACCCCACAACATCTCTGCCTTCGAGTACCGGGGTAATAACTTGCGATTGAATGGGGGTGGCGTATTCAAATCCAAAAGCGTCAATAGCCTCTAAAACATCACTTTGTAGTTTTAAATCGGTAAATTTTATTCTTTCTTCACTCATGCCGCAAAGTATAGCATATTTGGCGGGTTGTGCAAGTTTTGATTTTAATTTTTATTCAGAACCCGAAATACGTCTGTACTACGGAATACCGTTCTTTTCATTTATTAAAAAAACTTCGCCTTTCACTACATTAGTTTACTGTGTAAACTTTTATTTTTGCGCTTTGTTACGTTGGGGATCTGACCAATAAAAAAAACCAAAATGATTGCACCCATAGGAGCTGTAACCAAGGAAATTACGAAAATGTACGCCGGAGTTTTTACTTCATATTTAGAGGGGTTGCCGCTCGACAGGCATTATTATCCCTTGTATTTATTGAATGAGCGAAAAACAGCCCCCACGCAGCAGGAGTTGGGCGAGATGTTGGGAGCGGGAAAAGCGCTGATGGTGCGTATCATTGATTATTTGGCCGATCGGGATTTGGTTACTCGAAAGCCCAATCCCGCCGATCGCCGCTGTTATTTGATAGAACTTACCAACACGGGAAAAGAGCTGGTACCGCAAATTGAAAAAGCGATGATGAAAACAGACGAGGTTTGCCTGCAAAACATGAATAATCGCGAGAAACAAAAAGCCCGAGAAATTTTAAATACCATACTTACAAACCTCAACAGTGAACCCGCTAATGAATACGATGTTGAATTTTCAAAACGCCTTGATCATGAGTAGTAAATTCGCTTTACTTTGGTTTACGGCCCTGTTTATAACGGCCTGCAGTTCGGCAGATTCAAGCGAGCAAAGCGGCAATACGACAGGAGCTGTACCGGTTACGGCAGCTTTAGTGAAAAAGCAAACCATTACAGACCAAGTGAACTCCTCAGGGAATTTGCTGCCCCGTGAAACCGCCACGTTGCGCTCACAAGCGGCCGGCGAAATCATGGAAATATATTTTCAAGAGGGAGAGCACATAGAGCGCAACCAAAAGTTAATGCGGCTCGATAATCGCGCGTTGAAAGCTCAATTGAGAAGCCTGCAATCCGATTTAAAAACGGCGGAAAGTGAGCTGCGACGCAATCAAAATTTACGTGAAGTGGAAGGCGTTTCCCAAAGTATATTGGACGAAAGTGAAAACCGGGTGGAAACGCTGCGTGCGCAAATTGACGAGTTGGAAGTTATGCTGGATTACACCATTATCAAAGCGCCGTTTGCAGGTACCATTGGTTTGCGAACTGTGAGTCTCGGTGATTATTTAACCGTTGGCGAATCTGTTGGTCAAATCGTGATGGAAGAAAAGTTGAGGCTCAAGTTCAACATGCCGGGGCATTATGCCCGGGCACTCCAAACCGGTGATACTGTGAAGTTTGAAATTCGCGGCTATGACAGTTTATTCCCCGCTCGTGTATTTGCCCGCGAAGCGCAAATCAACGCCGCCTCGCGAAATTTAGAGGTTATGGCAGAAGTGGATAATTCGAGCGGAATGTTAACGCCGGGTGCATTTGCAAGAGTCTATGTGGATATCAGTACTTACGAGGGTACACTGCTCGTACCTTCAGAAAGTTTAATATCGGGCATTGACGGGCAAACCGTTTGGATTATGAAAAACGGAAAAGCTCATAACATACAAGTTAAACCGGGGTTGAGATTGACCAAAACCACTCAAATTTTATCGGGCGTGCAGTCCGGCGACACTGTACTCACTACCGGTTTGTTGCAAATTCGAGAAGGAACGCCCCTTCGAATAAAGGAAATCATCAAAATCGATCAAAAGTAAATGAATCTGTCAATACTATCGATACAGCGTCCTGTGCTCACTATTGTGATGAGCTTGGTGATTTTATTATTTGGTTTTATAGGTTTTAACTACCTGGGCGTTAGGGAGTACCCCAGTGTAGATCCGCCCATTGTTACGGTCAGAACCGATTACCCCGGTGCCAACTCAGACGTGATTGAGTCCCAAATTACGGAACCGCTTGAAGAGAGCATCAACAGTGTGGAGGGCATTCGAACCATGACCTCCGTGAGCAGCGACGGGCGCAGCTCTATACGTGTAGAGTTTGAACTGGGCATGGATATGGACGCCGCTGCCAATGATGTGCGCGATAAAACTTCGCGCGCCGTACGCAACTTACCCCCGGATGCCGATCCGCCCATCGTACAAAAATCAGATGCCGATGCCGAGACGATTTTATCGATAACGGTAAAAAGTGATCAACGCGACTTGTTGGAACTTACTGAAATCGGAATTAATCTATTTAAAGAGCGCCTGCAAACGGTACAGGGAATCAGTCAAATTAATATTTGGGGCGAGAAAAAATACGCCATGCGCCTTTTGCTCGATCCGGATAGAATGGCCGCTTACAATGTAACGCCGGGTGAAATACGCACTGCTTTGGAAGCGCAAAACGTGGAGCTGCCCTCAGGTCAAATACGCGGTTACAGGCAAGAACTTACCGTGCGTACTTTAGGCCGACTCGAAACGGAGGAGGATTTTGATAACATGATAATCAAAGAACAAGGCGGCGCATTAATTCGGTTTAAAGATATCGGTAAGGCCCGCCTCGCACCTGAAAATGAGCGCACTTACCTGCGGGGCGATCTCGCTGAGCCCATGATTGGTATTGCCATTCAGCCGCAACCCGGCGCCAACTATATTGAAATTGCCGATGAGGTTTTCAGGCGTGTGGAAGTGATCAAGCGCGACTTGCCCGAGGATTTAAAAATAGGCGTAGCGCTGGACACCACAAAAAGTATTCGCCGCGCTATCACAGAGGTGCAACAAACCATCTTCTTAGCTTTCGGTTTGGTACTTTTAACCATATTCTTCTTTTTGCGCAATTGGCGAACGACTATTGTTCCCATTGTCGCAATTCCCATTTCCTTAATCGGAACCTTTTTCGTGATGTACATTGCGGATTTTTCCATCAATATTTTAACGCTATTGGGTATTGTGCTGGCAACGGGGCTGGTCGTGGACGACGCCATCGTGATGATGGAAAATATCTATCAACGTATTGAGAACGGCGAAAACAAAATTCAAGCTGCCTTTAAGGGCGCTAAAGAAATCTTTTTTGCCATTGTATCCACTACGATTGTGCTGGTTAGCGTGTTTTTACCCGTTATTTTCTTGCAGGGACTCACGGGAAGACTGTTTCGTGAATTTGGTATTGTAGTGGCGGGAGCCGTCATCATATCCTCCTTTGTCTCATTAACGCT
>CAJXMT010000052.1 GCA_913056155.1 uncultured Cryomorphaceae bacterium | reverse complement strand
CTTCATAAGGATATCGACGCCAAGTGAGGTGGAAGGGGGAAAATTTAAAATGGACACCTTGGCTGTTCAATATGATCGTATACCTCGAGAACCGGAAAACGATAAAAAGTACTAACAGCAATAAGCCGCCGGCAATGAGACCGTCCGGGTTTGTAGGTGATTCTGAAATGGGCTGATTGAAAAATTCCTGACTCACATAAACGTAGAAGAAAAACAACGCTGATGCAAACAACATAAGTACTAAAACAGATCTTTTAAAGGTTTGTGTTTCTTCAAACACATGTTCATTTTCAAGCATATTCAGATTTGATTTGTTTGAGGTATGAGCTTAAATCGGGTTGAATTTCATCGGCAATACTGAATTTTGAGTTGTTCATTTGTGCGGGTTCAGGCACAGCAACACATTTCATTTTAGCGGCTTTGGCCGCAATAACACCGTTTATTGAGTCCTCGAAAACAACACAACAATTCGCGGGGACGTTAAGTTTTTGGGCCGTGTAAATAAAAATTTCGGGATGTGGTTTACCGTATTTTAGATTTTGAGCAGAGACTCTGCACGGAATTTTCGATTTGAGATCGAATTTTTCGGCAAAAGCCTCTACTAAAAGGCTGTAGGATGAAGAAGCTATAGCGCACGGTATTTGCCGGCTCACGGCGAACCGGATAAGCTCTAATGCACCGGGAAGCGGCTCGGCTTCATTTTTAATGTGCCATTCCATTTGAGACACGATCTTATCGGGAAGTTCGCTGCCCGCTGTACCTTGTAATTTTCTGGGATATTTTTGTGCCCAAAAGGCAACTACTTCATCAATGCGCATTCCCATGGTAAGCTCACAATCGGCCGCAGTAAGTTGAATGCCGACATCGCGAAAACATGCTGTTTCGGCTTTTCTCCAAAGATGCTCTGAGTCCAACAGCAAACCGTCCATATCAAAAATAAATGCTGTTTTCATGCAGGTAGTTCTTTTCCTTTGAATTTTATAATAAGGTACAATACTGCAATTCCCGCCGGAAAGAGCCACCAAGTGGAAATTCCCATGGCTGAGGGAAGGGTTCCGACCAAAACGGCAATAACACCTACAGTTAACGCATACGGCATTTGTGTGCGAACGTGGTCAATGTGATGGCACCCCGAGGCTAAGGAACTCAAAATGGTGGTATCGGAAATGGGGGAGCAGTGGTCGCCTAAAACAGAGCCTGCCAATACGCAAGAGGTTACGTTGTAAAAAATACTCATGGCCGCCGCTGTTTCAAACCCGGCATCTGTAGAAATTGTGAAGGCAGCCGGTAGCAAAAGGGGGTACAATATAGCCATGGTACCCCATGAGGAACCTGTGGAAAAAGCCGTTAGTGCGGCAAGAATAAAGGTGATGGCCGGAATAAAAACGGGAGAAAGGGTCGGAGACCAAAGGCTTTTGAGAAATGCTGCTGTATGCATTTCTTGGGTGATTTGTGCCAATGCCCAAGCCAGAACCAAAATCATAATGGCACTCATCATAGATTTGAAGCCGCTTATGATCGTTTCGGCAATTTCTGTTGTGGTGAGTAATTTTTGGCTCAAGGTGAGCAATACGGCAACGGTTAATGAGCTCAGTGATGACCAAAGCAGGGCTACATAGGCATCGGCGTTACCTATTGTTTGTGAAATGCGTTGGAAAAAGGAAAAGTCGGGATTGTTCCTGATTTCGGGTGTAGTACCCGTCACCCACAAACCCGCTAAAGTTCCCAATACAATGATTAATACAGGAAAAACGGCGTTGAAACCCCGCGGCTGAACACCTTCTTTTCGCTTAAATTCATTGGCATTTTCCTCTTCTTTCAAGTCTTCCTTTGTGGAGGATTTACTCATGACTTTTCCCGTTTCTAAGGCTCTTTTTTCGGCTTTGAACATAGGGCCAAAATCTTTATTCATCAAAATCATCATAAGGATAAAGGCCAAAGTGAGAATGGGGTAAAAAGAATAAGCAAGTGAATTTAGGAAAATAGAGTAGGGACTTTCACTAATTTGCGGCAAGGCGGTAAGGCCATCGGCGATGTAACCCAACTCAGCACCAATCCAAGTAGTTACAAAGGCAATTGCCGCGATAGGCGCAGCGGTAGAGTCCACTAAATATGCTAATTTTTCCCGACTTATTTTAAGTTGATCAGTAACAGGGCGCATGGTATTTCCCACAACCAATGTGTTGGCGTAATCATCAAAAAAAATAGAAAGACCCAAAAAATAGGTGGCCAATCTCCCGCGTTTCGGAGTTGAGGCATAGCGTGAAATTTTGTTTACTACGCCCCGCATGCCGCCGTTTTTAGAAATGAGTGCCACCACAGCACCAATAGTCATGGAAAATAAAATAACAGATAAGTGCCCCTCATTGTGAAGTGCCCCAATCAGGTAGGTGTCAAAAACAGATAAAAATCCACGTAAAATACCGGTAAAACCTTGGGTGTAGAAGCCCATAAGGGCAGCACCCGAAAATACACCCAAAAATAAACTCCCCAGAACTTCTCCCGTAATCAGAGCCATCAAAATGGCAATAAGCGGCGGTATGATGGATAGCCAAAGGGGAATAGCCGTGATTTTTACATGGTTGAGGTCAGAACCCGATTGGAATTGGTATTCGTGGTCACCGGCAATAAGTGAAGCTTCAAAATATTTTTTTCCGTTTTGGGAATGTACGGCGTAGCGTTCGTCGTTAAAGGTTATGGAATCTCCGAGTGAAACTTCTTTCGAGGTCTTCAACTCTATGCGCGTGTGTACTTGACTAAAACAAACCTCGGGTGGTTGTATAGTTAAATCTGTCGCAAGTAAATGCGATAGAGGAAATAAACATAGAAGAATCAAATAGACCGAGCGTGCTTTTTTCACGCCGTAAAAGTAGGAAATTACAACCGTGCTTAAAAACCCAAATCGGTTAAAACTAAAAAACCCGACAACTGATTGTGGCCGGGTTTTGAGTTTGAGATTTTTAAGTAAGCATTTGGAATGAAAACTAAGATTCTATCAGGCGTGTAACATGTCACTTAGTTGAGCATTTTCAGGTGCATTTTTGATTTTCTTCAATGCTTTTACTTTGATTTGGCGAACTCTTTCGCGTGTGACGTTCAGTTTTTCACCAATTTGTTCCAGCGTCAAAGATTCACAACTTCCCAAACCGAAGTATAAGATGATTACTTCTTTTTCTCGTGCCGTGAGAGCCAAAAGAATTCTTCTTACTTCATTTTTGAGGTTTTCGGTGTGAATGGGTTGATCTGTGTTATAGTCATTTTGTGCGATAAGATGATAGAGGTTACGCGAATCTTCAGAATCCTCACCCATCGGTGCATCGAGTGAAGTGTACCTTTTGGCGTGTTTTAATGCCTGCAGAACATCTTCTTTTTTCAGATTCATTTCACATGAGATTTCACTAATTGTAGGTTTTCGGTTGAGCTTTTGTTGTAATTTTTCAGCAGCAGACGCCACCTTCATTACTGCATTCACCCGATTTACGGGAATACGTACTACACGGCATTGTTCTGCCAGTGCTAATAAAATGTGTTGGCGTATCCACCAAACGGCAAAGGAAATAAATTTGAAACCTCCTGAGGGATCAAACTTTTTAGCGGCTTTGATGAGTCCGAGGTTGCCTTCATTAATTAAGTCGCTTAACGCTAAACCTCGATTTTGGTATTGTTTAGCTACTGAAACGACAAACCTCAAATTAGCTGTTACCAGTTGAGAAAGAGCTGCATGATCACCGTTTTGAATGCGGCGTGCAAGTTGAACTTCGCGTTTTGCGGGAATTAAATCAATTCTACCAATTTCTTTCAAATAGCGCTCGGTAGAGGGAATGCGCTGTGTGATGTTTTGCTCAATTACCAATTGTCTCATAACTCTTGAATTTTACTTCACACTATATCCTTGCTCGGCTCGTGTAAAAACTCAAAGAGTTCTAAAGAAAGTTTGAGGTCAAAATTCTTTCTTTTGCTATTTCACCTGTTCATCTTAAGATGTTGTTGGCAAACTTACTTATAAAGACGTAAAAAAGCCCAACAAGGTTGGGCTTTTTTTGGAATAAAATAAAATAAATGTTTATAAAGAGTTGAATTTGACACTGAACTAATCGCGTTCGGGTCTGGGCATCAACACTTTCCTTGATAGTTTTAGTTTGCCGCTGCGTTGATCTATATCGATGATTTTCACTTTTATTTCATCGCCTTCTTTCAACACATCTTCAACTTTATCGATGCGTTTCCATTCAATTTCGGAAATATGAAGCAAACCGTCTTTTCCGGGAATGATTTCAACAAAAGCACCGTAGGGAGCAATTGCTTTCACTTTTCCGAGGTATTCTTCACCAACTTCAGGTACTGCGGTTATGGCTTTAATTCGAGCCAATGCTTTTCTCATTGATTCGCCGTTAGTTGCCATAACATCAATGTGTCCTTTGTTGTCAATTTCTTCAATAACAATGTTGGTATCGGTTTCTTTTTGTATTTCTTGAATGATTTTACCGCCCGGTCCAATCACACTGCCAATCATGTCACCGGGAATTACCAAGCTTTCAATACGCGGAGCATTGTCTTTTAACTCCGGATTGGGCTCAGAAATGGTTTTATTCATTTCCGCTAAAATATGCATTCTGCCGGCATTCGCTTGAGCCAGAGCCTTACTCAAAATCTCTTTACTCAAACCGGCTACTTTGATATCCATTTGGCAAGCCGTGATTCCCTCTTTAGTGCCGGCTACCTTAAAGTCCATGTCCCCCAAGAAATCTTCATCTCCCAAAATATCAGATAAAATGGCGTATTCTTCTCCCTTTAGGATCAATCCCATTGCTATACCCGAAACGGGTTTTTGAATGGGTACTCCTGCATCCATAAGGGCTAATGAACCGGCACAAACCGTAGCCATGGAGGAAGACCCGTTTGATTCCAAAATATCCGAAACAACGCGAACGGTGTACGGATAGTCTTCCGGCATAACTTGTTCGAGAGCACGTTGTGCTAAGTGGCCGTGGCCGACTTCACGACGAGATGTTCCGCGTAAGAATCTAGCTTCTCCCGTAGAGAAGGGTGGAAAGTTATAATGGAGCATAAAGCTTTGACTGTCGCTCAAAAACGCACCGTCTACACTTTGTTCATTGAGTTTATTACCTAATGTTACTGTTGTAAGAGATTGGGTTTCACCTCGGGTAAAAATTGATGAGCCGTGAGTGCCGGGTAAATAGCCTATTTCACTCCATATTGGTCGTACATCATGTGTCCCGCGACCGTCTAGTCGCACACCTTTTTCCAGCACCAAACTGCGTACGGCTTCTTTTTTAGCACGACCGAAATAGGTATTGATTAATCCTCCTTTTTCTTCGAGTTCTTCCTCGGTGAAATTTTCCAAGTATTTGGCTTTTAAATCTTGGAACATATCAAAGCGCTCGTTTTTAGCCGTACCTGAGTCTGCTATTTTGTATAATTCATCAAACAAGTCGGCCATCACTTTTTTCTCCAGTTCCTCGTCACTTATTTCGTGATTGTACGTGCGCTTTTCGGGAGAAACGCCCGCTTTTTCGGCTAAATCCAGTTGCGCCTGACATTGTAATTTTATGGCATCGTGGGCAGCAAGAATAGCATCTTGCATAACCTGTTCAGAAACTTCTTTCATTTCCCCTTCCACCATCACAATATTTTCCAAAGTACCGGCAACCATCATATCCATATCACTCTGTTTCAAAACAGATAAATCGGGATTAACAACAAATTCGCCGTTTACACGACCAATGCGCACTTCAGAAACAGGGCCGTTCATGGGAATATCGGAAACGGTAATGGCTGCTGATGCTGCAAAACAAGCTAATGCATCGGGCATTGTTTCTTGGTCTGATGAAATAAGTGAAACTAAAACTTGCGTTTCAGAGTGGTAATCACTTGGAAAAAGAGGCCTTAGTGCGCGATCTATAAGTCTTGAGGTTAATACTTCAGTTTCTGAGGGGCGTGCTTCACGTTTAATAAAGCCGCCGGGAAATTTCCCGGTAGATGCGAATTTTTCGCGATAATCAACGGTGAGGGGTAAAAAATCTACGCCTTGAGCGGCTTCTTGATTAGACACTACCGTTGCTAAAAGCATGGTATTGCCTACTTTGACTACTACGCTTCCGTCGGCTTGTTTGGCGAGTTTGCCTGTTTCCAAGCTTACTTCACGACCGAAAGAATCAAACGTATGTGTTGTTCCTATATTCATTCTATCTATTAATTTAGTTGACAAAGAAAAAAGGCAATGCCAAAGCACTGCCTTTTAAAAAAATTATTTTCGTAAGTTGAGTTTTTTGATAATCGCTCGGTATCTCGCGATATCTGTTTTTTTGAGGTAATCTAAAAGACTTCTTCTTTTACCTACTAACCGAACGAGCGATCTTTTGGTATTCATGTCTTTTCTGTTCTCTTTAAGGTGATTGGTTAAATGCGAGATGCGGTATGTGAATAACGCGATTTGACCTTCAGTTGAACCGGTGTTTTTATCAGAGCCACCGTGCTCTTTAAAGATTTCATTCTTTTTTTCTGTAGTTAAATACATGCCAATATTTATTTAAATGATTTTTATGTATTCAATTCAATCCGACTTTCGGAAAAATTGAAGATGCAAATATACAATGATTTAGTTGAACAGTGTGCGCACCGGTAAAAAAGCTTATGAATTTGACGCTCTTTTTATTTTATGCCGGGTTAAAATTTTTAGCCGCAGCTAGGCTACTCCTGCAAGTTTTGCCTTGACTAAAGATAAAAACCGGCAATAAATTAACATACCCTTTCTCATTAATCATCACACTCGGCCGCTTCTTATTTATTTTGTCAACGGTGGTATAACAGGGCGTTGTTTGGGTGCCGGTTATTCAATATTTGCAGGTGCCGGTTTGCGGTTCTGACCAAAAACGGGCACTGTTAGTTTTTCAACATTTCCAGCAGTCGGCTCATTTGTGTTTTTAACTCTCTGCGGTCCACAATAAAGTCGAGAAAACCATGTTCAAGCAAAAACTCAGAGGTTTGAAAGCCTTCAGGTAAATCTTTTCCTATGGTTTCTTTAATCACACGAGGTCCTGCAAAGCCGATGAGTGCACCGGGCTCCGCAATATTAAAGTCCCCCAGCATAGCGTAAGAGGCAGTGACGCCACCGGTTGTAGGATCTGTCAAGTAGGAGATGTATGGGATTTTATGCTTGGCTAACAGACTCAATTTAGCTGAGGTTTTTGCCATTTGCATTAGTGAAAATGCGGCTTCCATCATACGTGCACCGCCTGATTTTGAAATAATCATCAGCGGGACTTCCTTCTTGATGCAATAATCAACGGCTCGCGAAATTTTTTCACCTACAACAGATCCCATTGACCCGCCTATAAAGCTGAAATCCATACAGGCAATCATGAGTGGACTGCCGTTTACTTTACCGTGTGCGGTTCGCAGTGCATCTTTGAGCCCGGTTTTGCTTTGTGAGGCTTTTAAACGATCTTCATATTTTTTGGTGTCTTCAAATTTGAGCGGGTTGAGCGCCTCCATCTTTTTATTGATTTCGCGATACTTGCCGTTATCGAAAAGCAATTCAAAATATTCTTGAGAACCAATGCGCTTGTGATAGCCGTCTGCAGGAACCACGTAAGAGTTTTGTTTCAACTCAGAGGTTTCTACAATATTACCCTTGGGCGACTTAAACCAAAGTCCGTCAGGGGTTTCTTTTTTTTCTTTTGTAGGGGTGGTAATCCCCTTTCTCATCCTTTTAAACCAACTCATAAATGAATTTGCTTTTTATGCAATGTCTATATTCTTTTCCAAATATACATCTTGCACGGAATTGATAATTTTCACTCCGGCATCCATTGATTTTTGGAACGCTTTACGTCCTAAAATCAACCCGGAACCTCCCGCACGTTTATTAATAACTGCTGTTTTTACTGCATCTGCTAAATCAGATTCACCTCCCGATGCACCACCCGAATTGATTAATCCCCTGCGGCCCATATAACAATTGGCCAATTGGTAACGACATAAATCCACGGGGTGATCTGAGGTGAGCTCAGAGTAAACTTTATCGTGGGTTTTTCCAAAATTAACGGCTTTGTAGCCCCCGTTATTGGTAGCCAGTTTTTGCTTGATAATATCTGCGCCAATGGTTACTCCAATGTGGTTGGCTTGGCCCGTTAAGTCTGCAGAAGTGTGGTAATCTACACCATTTTTTTTAAAATCGCTGTTACGCAGGTAACACCATAATATAGTGGCCATTCCCAGCTCGTGAGCTCTTTCAAAAGCCTCAGCAACTTCTTGAATTTGACGACTTGATTGGTCAGAGCCAAAATAAATGGTAGCCCCTACAGCTGTTGCTCCTAGTTCCCAAGCTCGTTCAACCGAGCCGAATGATATTTGATCAAACGTATTGGGGTAGGTGAGCAACTCATTGTGATTGAGTTTCACGATAAAAGGAATTTTGTGAGCGTATTTGCGACTGCAAGAAGCCAAAACGTCAAAAGTCGAGGCCACGGCATTACAACCGGCTTCCACAGCCAATTTCACAATATTCTCGGGATCGAAATAGATGGGGTTGGGTGCAAAGGACGCAGCACCTGAATGTTCAATACCTTGATCAACCGGTAAAATGGAAAGATACCCCGTACCTTTTAGCCTTCCGGTATTGTGGTAGAGACTATGTAAGCTTTTTAATACTTGCGGTGAACGATCTGATGAACCGAATGTGCGATCTACAAAACCTTCACCGGGAAGGTGTAATTGTTCTTTACCGATAGTTTTTGACTGATGTTCGAGCAATGATTTTGCATCAGAACCAAGTAAGTCACTAATTTCATTTACAGTTAACATGTGCGCTTCTTGTATGGTTGAGTTTGTTATTCAGAAGGCAAAACTAAGCATATTAATTGGTTTGCCTTTTTGTTTTCGATTTAGAGTAATGAAGCCGGGTATTGTTTGAGTCCTTCTTCAATACAAATTAACGCTTTTTTGAGGCTCTCGGGTTCCAAGACATAAGCTATACGAACTTCTCTTTGACCTTGTCCCGGAGTGGCGTAAAACCCTTCACAAGGCGCCATCATTACGGTTTCATTATCCAGTTCAAAATTCACCAACATCCATTGGCAAAATCGCTCAGCACTGTCAACCGGCAGTTCTGCCACGCAATAAAAAGCACCGTCAGGTTTGGGACAAAATACACCTTCAATTTTATTCAAACCATCCACCATGATGTTTCGGCGTTGTACGTATTGTAACTTGACTTCATCAAAATAACTTTGATCAACTTGTAACGCTGCTTGGGCGGCAATTTGACCATAGGTGGGCGGACTCAATCGAGCCTGAGCAAATTTTAATATGGTACGCATTACGGCGCTGTTTCGCGATATAACCGCGCCTATTCGAAGTCCGCACATGCTGTAACGCTTCGATACCGAGTCAATTAAAATAGTGTTATCTTCAATGCCGTTTAACTGCATAACAGAGATGTGCTCATTGCTGTCGTAAACAAACTCACGATAAACCTCATCGGCCATCAAGTATAAATCATGCTCTTTCACCAAGTCGCGCAATCTTTCCAGTTCGTCGCGAGAATATAACCTCCCCGTGGGATTTCCCGGGTTGCAAAGTAAAATAGCTTTGGTATTTTCAGTGATGGCTTCTTCAATTTCCTCATGTGAGGGCAGGGCAAAACCGTCGTCAATTCGAGCAGTTACCGGTACTACATTCACACCGGCACTTACGGCAAAACCGTTGTAGTTGGCGTAAAAAGGCTCGGGAATAATAATTTCGTCACCTTCATCAAGGCACGCCATAAAAGCAAACAGCAGTGCTTCTGAACCTCCTGTTGTCACAATAATATCATCATCTGTAATTTCAATTCCCACATTGCGATAATACTCGGCCAACCCTTCTCGATACTCCAATGTACCGGCAGATGGTGAATAGGCAATAACAGATAACTCTGCATTTTTAACCGCGTCTAAAGCTACTTGCGGACTTTTAATATCGGGTTGCCCGATATTCAGGTGATATACTTTTTTTCCCTTACTTTTAGCTTCATCAGCGAAGGGCATTAATTTTCTAATAGGACTTTCAGGCATTCTGTGACCTTTGTCTGAAATTTGCGGCATAACAATAATTTTATGAATTGAGTTACTCCGCGCAACTCAACATGCATCAATACAATATTTATAATTCGCCGCGAAGATACGTACCTTGACAGGTTACTATAAAATGAAATCTGAGATTTTTGTCATGATGATTAAAGGAATGGAATCGGCATCTTATTTTTGCGGTTTTTGCGATGAGAGCCGAGCATTGAACGTGACTTGAGTCAAAAAGAAAAATATACAGAAAGAGGAGTTGACAATATTGTAGGAACCCGATAAGTGTGATGTAAAGAAAGGACGACGGTCTTTTGGTTTCAAAACTCAAAATAGAAATACATAGTTTTCGGGAAAAAAAAAGGTCGAAATTTAGTCTCGACCTTTTTACACGATATCTGTTTTCATTTATTGTGCTACGGGAGCACCTGTATTCTTATTTTCAGGGGAAGTTTTTGTTTCCTCAATTTTTCCTTTAATGCGCAAAACAACAGTGGTGTTTTCTTTAGCATTTGAGGTAATTGTGACACTTTTATTGATCGGCCCTAAACGCTTTGAATCGTACTTTACCTTAATGGTTTCACTTTCGCCCGGAGCAATGGGTTTACGCGGCCACTGAGGCACGGTACAACCGCAAGAACCTCTTGCATTGGAGATGATCAACGGTTCGGTTCCCTTGTTTGTAAATTTGAATTCACAAGAGGCATCACCGTTTTGTTCCAAATTGCCAAAGTCATGTACTTTTTTTTCAAATTCAATTTCAGGACCTTCCTCAGGTTGAGCTAAAGCAGTAGTTGAAAATAAAACTGCCAAAGCCATAAAAAAAATGTTTTTCATGTTCATTAGATTTTGATTGTTCATTGCAAATATATTCGTTTGTTTCAAGCTCCTTGCTACCTTAACATCATATTAACATGTTGCCGTATTCAGAGCTTTTAAGTGTTTATCAATGATTATGCCGTAAATCAATTTATTTTGATATTATTCGAACGGCAGGTTAACAAGAATTTGGAAGGCGGACTCAGGGAGTTTTCATCAAAAGTCTAGGAGTCTTGTTAACCATATATTTTGTGAATCACGAAAAACGCTTTTAAATCATTTCGCTTTTCATTTCTTTATTTAAATTTGCACTTTAGTAAAAGTCAGAAAAAGCAATTTGACTACACTTCAAAAATCCTAATAAAACCTATACCCGATATGAGCATTAAAAATCCTTTGTCACTTCAATCAAACATATTGACTTCCTTAGGGAGGAACCTTACCTTGACCGTGGTGAGTATATTTTTATTGACAGGTCATTCAGCCTGTGATACGGGTTCGGGTTCAGAGAATGCAAATGACCAGGGAATGAAGGCTATTCAAATCAAAATAAAAGATATTCGTTCTAAAACCATCACTTATGACATTTACCAAGTAAGTGATGATGAGTTGGAGTACGTGGGTACAGAAATAGCTGACCGCGATGGTTCCACTGAAATTAATGTGGAAGTGAACAGCTCCGTCAATAACATAATAATCAAACGTACAAAAGACGGGGTTGAAAAAAGGCAAGTTGTTCCGCTGAAAAGCGATAAGGTAGAAGTTCAATTTCTACTGTAGTTTCCCGATATGATTTATTCCCATATAATAGTGGAGTCAGATAGCTTATTGTTCTGTGCATTTCAATAAATTTGCGCGCTCTAAATTACAACAGTACAATGGCGCAAATCCCAAAGCAATTCAACGCAAAAGAATCAGAGTCGAAATGGTATAAGTATTGGCAAGAGTCAGGGTATTTTCGGTCAGAACCGGACAACCGTCAGCCCTACACAATTGTGATGCCCCCGCCTAATGTCACAGGTGTTCTGCATATGGGGCACATGCTTAATAATACCATTCAAGATGTGCTTATTCGCCGAGCTCGGATGCAAGGCAAAAATGCCTGCTGGGTGCCGGGAACCGACCATGCTTCTATTGCTACTGAAGCCAAAGTTGTTCAAAAACTGAAAAACGAAGGTATTGACAAATCGGCACTTTCTCGAGAAGAGTTCTTGAAACACGCATGGGAGTGGACGGATAAACACGGCGGTATCATATTGGATCAGCTAAAAAGGCTAGGCGCATCTTGCGATTGGGACAGAACCGCTTTTACAATGGATGAAACCCGGTACGAATCGGTTATTCAAGCGTTCATAAAACTTCACGATAAAGGATTAATTTATCGGGGCTATCGAATGGTCAATTGGGACTGTGACGCACTTACTACCGTATCAGATGAAGAGGTTATTCACAAGGACGTTCAAGCCCAACTGTACTATGTTAAATATCAGGTAAAAGGAGAGAATGAATTTGTGACAATTGCCACAACTCGTCCCGAAACTATTATGGGAGACTCTGCCGTATGTATAAATCCCAACGATGAACGATTCAGTCACCTAAAGGGTAAAACGGTGATTGTACCCGTTTGCAACCGGGAAGTTCCCATTATTGAAGATGATTATGTAGATACCGACTTTGGTACCGGGTGCTTAAAAATTACACCGGCTCATGATGTTAATGATAGGGAAATAGGCGAGCGGCACAACCTTGAAGTTATTGATATTTTCAATGATAACGGCACCTTAAACAGCTATGGATTGCAATTTGAAGGAAAAGACCGCTTTGTTGTTCGAAAAGAAGTTGCCGCCTTGTTAAAGGAGAATGGGAGCTTGGTGAAGACTGAAGATTATAAAACCACAGTAGGAACAAGTGAAAGAACCGGCTCTGTCATTGAGCCCAAAATTTCTCTTCAGTGGTTTTTAAAAATGAAAGATTTAGCTTCACCTGCGTTGGAATC
The DNA here is from genome assembly GCA_913056155.1 of uncultured Cryomorphaceae bacterium. Taxonomy (GTDB): domain Bacteria; phylum Bacteroidota; class Bacteroidia; order Flavobacteriales_G; family Salibacteraceae; genus Salibacter. Next base: position 2,512 of record CAJXMT010000052.1, on the reverse strand, counting down.
TGTGATGAGTGATGATGTACGCCTCATACCGGCTAAATTCAAAAACACATACCGGCACTGGATGGAAAATGTGCGTGACTGGTGTGTCTCCAGGCAGTTATACTGGGGACATCAAATTCCCGTGTGGTATTACGGCTCTGACCAAAAAGAATATGTGGTGGCTGAAAATGCTGAAGATGCGCTGAAAAAAGCCGTTGATAAATCTGGTAACAGCCGGTTAAAAGTTGAAGATTTAACTCGGGACAGAGATGTGTTGGACACTTGGTTTTCAAGTTGGCTTTGGCCTATCAGCGTTTTTGACGGCATACGCAACCCGGATAATGACGAAATCAATTACTACTATCCCGGCAATGATTTGGTTACAGCACCTGAGATTTTATTTTTCTGGGTGGCCAGAATGGTGATGAGCGGTTATTTTTATCGCGACAAAAAACCTTTTAACAATGTGTACCTTACGGGTATTGTTCGCGATAAAAAAGGCAGGAAAATGTCCAAATCACTCGGGAACTCTCCCGATCCGGTGCAACTTATGGAGGAATATACCACCGATGGGGTGAGAATGGGCATGTTGTTGACCTCGCCGGCAGGAAATGATTTGCCTTTTGATGAAGCGCTGTGTGCTCAAGGCCGCAATTTTTCCAATAAAATTTGGAATGCCCTCAGGTTGATCAAAGGATGGGAAATTGATAAAAGTGCAAAACCGTCTAAAGCTGCAATTCAAGCAGATGAATGGTTTACAAATCGTTTTGCCGCCACCATGCAAAGTATTGAAGCTAACTTTGATGTGTATCGGGTGAGTGATTGCTTAATGTCCATTTATAAACTAACGTGGGACGAATTCTGCTCCAAGTATTTAGAGCTCATAAAACCCGCCTACGGCGACCCTTGTGATGCGGAAACTGTAGAAAAAGCCGTTGATCACTTTGAGAATTTGCTCAAACTCCTTCACCCATTCATGCCGTTTATTACTGAAGAGCTGTGGCATTCAACACGTGACGAAAAAAGAGAAAAGCCGCTTATTATTACAGAATGGCCCAACGTTGAGGTAAATGTGAACGAGAGTTTATTAAATAATTTTGAATCAGCCTTTGAGGTGATTTCAGAAGTTCGAAACTTCAGAAAAAAACACAATATACCGAATAAAGAATCTGTACAGTTGATGGTGAAAGCCCATGCAGGCACCTTTACTTTACCTTCAGATACCGTTTGTAAATTGGCCCATGTTGATGAAGTGATAAGTGTAAACGAGAAACCGGAATCGGCTTACGGTTTTGTGGTGAATCGGGCTGAGTTTTTTATACCGGTCGAAGGCGTAATTGATGCCGCTGCTGAGGCAGAGAAGCTCAAAGAAGAATTGGAGTACACCAAAGGGTTCTTAAAAAAGGTGGCCAAAAAGCTCGAAAACAAAAGGTTTACAGATAACGCACCTGATAAAGTTGTGCAACTTGAAGTGAAAAAGAAAGAGGATGCCGAAGCCAAAATAAGAGCATTGGAGGAGCAAATTTCGAATATTTAATGATACTTAATATACAGTTGTTTCCCTAAAACTCTTGCGACGAATTATACTAAAATGCTGCACAAGCAGTTGAAGGGTACAATAAATAGAAAACTCTCCTTAGAATATTGCGCACAAAAATGAAAATAGTGTTCTTTTTATGTTTTTGGATCTCAGCCGGGATGCAATTACAAGCGCAACAAAAAGCCGTGGTTCAAGGCAAAGTTACCGATGAAAGCAATAGGTTACTCACGGGAGCTACTATTTACGTACCCGCCACGGGAAACGGAACCTCGGCAGATCGAGAAGGGAAGTACAGCATTGAAATTCCGGCCGCGGAGGATGTTCAATTAGTAGTTTCTTTCATGGGGTATGACACCCTGCAATACACCGTGAATATTCCGCCGGCAACCACTAAAAATGTTACGTTCAAACTCAAATTTGGTTCGCGCAAATTTGATAAAATGGTTGAAATTGAGGATGAGCGCAGTCGTACCACCACGATGACGCGAATTGATCCCAAAAGCATTGATCACTTGCCCATGCCCAATGCAAGTATTGAAAAAACGCTGCTGTTTCAGGGAATGGGAGTGAGCTCAAACAATGAGATGAGCTCTCAATACAATGTGAGAGGCGGGAACTTTGACGAAAACCTTATTTATATCAATGATGTAGAAATTTATCGCCCTTTTTTGGTCAGAGCCGGGCAACAAGAGGGGTTGAGCTTAGTCAATCCCAAACTTACCCAATCGGTAGAGTTTTCATCCGGTGGTTTTCAATCTAAATACGGCGACAAAATGTCTTCAGTTCTTGATATTCAGTACAAAAAAACACGAAGAAAATTCGGCGGGTCAGTAGAGGGAAGCTTACTGGGAGGCCAAATACATTTAGAAAACGCCTCAGATAATTATCGGTTTACCCAAATTCACGGTTTGCGTTACCGCACCAACCGCTACATTTTGGGCACTTTGGACACCCGGGGTGATTATAGGCCTGAGTTCATTGATTATCAAGGAT
>CAJXMT010000051.1 GCA_913056155.1 uncultured Cryomorphaceae bacterium | reverse complement strand
CCTGTGGCACCAACTATGGCAATGGTTTCGCCTGATTTTACTTCTAAACTTAAGTTTTTAATTACAGGCTCATCTGCTTTATAACCAAAAACTACATTTTCAAACTACTGCCAACAATGTTTTTACCGCTTTTTACCCTGTTTATAATAAGTTTTTATTGGTAAAAACGGAAAACGGCGAATTGCTTATTCACCAAAGCCGGGCACACGAACGTATTTTATTTGAGCGCTTTATTTCTTTTATGGATAAGGAAGGTACGCCCTCTCAACAATCACTTTTCCCGCAACAAGTCAACTTCAAAAAAGCCGATGCCGAACTGATTCGAGATTTGCAGCCCGACTTGAAAAAACTGGGCTTTGAGCTTTCGAGCTTTGGTTCTAACGGCTTTGTAGTCCAAGGAATGCCCGATTATGCCGCCCACCGAGACCCGCGCGAACTTTTAGAAGGTACTATTGAGAATTACAAGAATAACCTGCAGGAATTAAAAACTGATAAAAAGGAAGCCTTTGCTCGATCACTGGCCAAAAAAACAGCTATTTCCCGCGGTAAAAAGCTCACGCACGAGGAAACAGAAGTACTGTTGCATGAGTTGTTTTTATGTGAGAACCCCAACACTACACCAACCGGATTATCTATTATTAAGCCTTTGGACGTAAACTTTTTCGAGAAGTTGTTGTAAGGTTTTTGCGTAAAGATTAGAAATGAATTCTTTAATTACCGTTACTTTGCACACTTTCAAAAACAATATGTAAATTCATGAGTCATTACCAAGCCGGAGGCTTTACTATGCTCCCCCCAATCGTTAAAAACCTACTCATTATAAACGGTATAATGTTTCTGGCGACAATTGTACTTCAAGCCAATTTTCAAATCAATTTAAATGGCATTTTAGGTTTACATTGGGTACAGTCACAAGATTTTGAGTGGTACCAAGTGTTTACGTATATGTTCATGCACGGCAGCTTTTCACACATATTTTTCAATATGTTTGCCGTATGGATGTTTGGCAGTGCTGTTGAAAACGCTTGGGGCTCAAAGCGCTTTTTAACGTATTACTTGATCACCGGTATCGGAGCTGCAGTTTTGCATTACTTCATTATGTACGCCTTGGAAATTGCACCCACCTTGCAGCTTATAGACAGTTTTTTGCAAAATCCGGGGCAACAAACACTCAGAGCTTTACTGAACCAACATCAATTTCAAATGAGCAGCAGCATGCATCCGGAAATAACCGGTTTATTTCAAGAGTCTGAATCCGCTTTAAATGCTGTTTTACAAGGGAACACCTCAACTCGAAACTTGGAACAAGCTTACACTTTTATTACGGATTACCGCCGGCATTATTTAAACTTACCGGTGGTTGTGGGGGCTTCAGGTTCGCTTTTCGGCTTGCTTTTGGCATTTGGGATGATGTTTCCCAATACGCGTTTATTCCTCATCTTTTTACCCATTCCCATCAAAGCTAAATATTTTGTGATCGGCTACGGTGCACTGGAGTTATTCTCCGGTTTGAGCAACAATCCCGGTGATAATGTGGCTCACTTTGCACACTTGGGCGGTATGCTTTTTGGGTTTTTGCTCATTATGTATTGGCGCAAGTTCGCCAATGATGATGATTCCTTTTACAAACAATTTTAATAGTCACTCGTTTTTTGCCTTTGTACATCATGCTGAACTTTTTTCCCGTTAACTAAGTTTATATTTGCACTATGGCAAACTTTATCGCAGAAGATTTCAAGCGCATCATGCGCGGTAAAAACTACACACAAAAGCTGATTCTTGTAAACAGTGTTGTTTTTGTGGTTCTGAATATATTATTGGCCGCCACTTCAAACACTACGGGAGAACTTATTGTACGCAATATTGGTTTGCCTGCAGGTATGGTGAGTTCCATTCTTAAAATATGGACTTATTTCACCTATATGTTTGTCCACCAAGGGTTTTTCCACATTTTATTTAATATGCTCTGGTTGTATTGGATGGGCAGAATTGTATCTGACCTATACGGCAGTCAACGCGTTTTAATCATGTATATTTTCGGTGGTTTAGCGGGCGGCATACTGTTTACCCTTACCGCTACACTGGGATTAATTCCTTCGCACAGTTTTTTAATCGGAGCCTCAGGCGGTGTTTTGGCTGTAATGACCGGTACGGCAGCACTGTTACCTGATTATCAAATCAAGCTGCTTCTCATAGGTCCTGTTAAACTCAAATACTTGGCGCTAGTTGGATTTATTTTATCTACGGTATTAGACTTCACCCAAAACTTGGGAGGAAAAATTGCGCATGTGGGCGGTGCGGCTTTTGGGCTCATTTACGGCCTTCAATTGAAGAAAGGAACTGAGATTACAGACAAACCCGTGGCCGTGCTCCGCACAATCATTAGTGCTTTCAAACCCGAAAAAAAGATGAAGGTAGTGCACAAAAATAAAAGTAAAAACAACGCCTCAACAAAAGTTTTTACAGGTAATTACGCCAACCTTAGCGAAACTGAAAGGCAACAAAAAGTAGATGTTATTTTAGATAAAATATCCCAATCGGGTTATGATAGTTTAAGCAAAGCAGAAAAAGACTTTCTTTTTACGATGAGTAATCGTTAATTTGCAGGATGAGAATTCTCTATAAAGTCTTTGTTGCTATTATCAGCATCATATCCGCGTTACTTTTATTGGGAGCATCTTTTGCCTCTTACCTAGGACCATCTAAATTTCCATTTTTAACCGTTTTAGGACTCAGCTACGAATACCTCGTTTTTCTCAATTTAGCAGTGATCCTGTTAGCCGCATTCAAAAATAAATACTTTGCCATTTTACCACTGGTGGCAATCGGCTACGGTTTTCCCAAACCCATACAAATTGTGCAATTCAACTCACCCGAACCCGTTCAGGTGGCAGATAAAAATCATTCCGTAAAAATATTGAGCTACAACGTACATCTGTTCAATAAAGCACTTTTTGTGGGTCAATATCAATTGCGCGACAGCATAGAATCCTTTTTGGTTCGACAAAAAGCGGATATTTACTTTATTCAAGAGTTTTACCATAATGAAAAAAAGAAAGCTGCCAATAATTTTGAGCGTATTCCCCTTTCATTGGGTACTCCCTATAACTATTTTGAACATGATAAAGGAAAAAACGACAAGCCCAATTATTTTTTCGGTGCCGCAATATTCTCCAAATATCCCATAATTGAAAAAGGAGTTGTGGTAACTTACAACGGAGGTAAAGCTCAGGCCGTTTATGCAGATATTGAAACACCCGCGGGAATTGTGCGCACATACAATATTCATCTGCAATCACTGGGGTTCGATGATGAGGAATACGACTTTTTAAAGCGGGCGCACGGCATAGAAATTGAACGCGCTTTTGATAACTCAAAGAGTGTTTATAAAAAAATAATCGCCGCTGCCAAAGTTCGCGTAACACAAACTATGGCTATTGAAGACCATATGCGGGGCTGCGAATACCCCATCATTATGGCCGGTGATTTTAATGAAACCCCATTCAGTTTCAACACACATTCCTTGCGTAAATACATGCGAGACGGCTTTATTCGCAAGGGCAAGGGAATGGGCACTACCTTTGAGGGAGTGGGTTTTCTCCCTCCCCTTCGCATTGATTATATTCTCACATCTCGCGGAGTTGACTTTTTAGATTTCCAAACGCATGACGTTGATTTTTCTGATCACAGACCGTTAACCGCTACTTTAAAGTTTTAGCTGTCAAGTCTATTGAAAGCACGGTCCTATTTTCAATGTATATTTGCAGCATAGGAGATATACACCAAATTCTCAATAAATTGTTACTTTGCACTGAATCTATAGTACCTATGCCCTTATATCAAATCATACTATTTCTTTTCACAGCTTATTTAATCGGTTCCATTCCTACTGCTGTTTGGCTGGGTAAACTTTTTTATGAAACCGATGTTCGCCGTCACGGCAGCGGTAATGCCGGCGCCACCAACACATTTCGAACTTTAGGCCCCAAATTGGGCGTGCCCGTTTTGTTAATCGATATTTTAAAAGGCTATTTGGCCTTGCAGCTCCTGCATCTCGCACCCGCAACCTTGGGGTCTGCCGGTTTCACCAATTTCCAACTCATTTTGGGCGCCGGTGCACTTATCGGTCACATTTATCCGGTTTATGCGGGATTTAAAGGCGGAAAAGGAATTGCCTCTCTTTTGGGAGTTATGTTTGCTATTCACCCGCAAGCTACACTTGCATGCTTAGGTATATTTTCACTGGTGTTTTATCTTTCAAAAATCGTCTCACTGTCATCAATGTCTGCCGCAATGAGCTTTCCCTTCATTATTATTTTAGTTTTTCGAACAGAAAATAAGGTTTTAGCCGCATTTAGTGTTATTATTGCATTGTTAGTTTTGTACACACATCGAAAAAATATAATTCGGATTTTAAACGGTGAAGAGCCTAAAATAAAACTCAATAAACAAAAAAGCAACAACAGCTGATTCTTTACATAACAACGTGAATACTACAACGCAAATCAAAATTTTAATATTTACAATTACCCTCGCTTTTTGTAACTTTCAATCAGTAGTTTACGGGCAAAACCGCGCTACCGGAGACACCGAATCCAAAGCTGAAAAACTCTTTAAAAACGGCGAATATACCGAGGCTCAAAAACTATACAGTAATTTAGTAGCACTTTATCCTAAAGACCCGCTTTACAACTACAGGTACGGTGCTTGCATATTATATTCAGAACCCGAAAAGTCTCAAGCACTTAAATACTTAAATTTTGCTGCGGCTACGTCAAACCCGCCGGTGGAGGCCTATTATTTTGCCGGGTTAGGATATCATTACAACTACCGATTTGTAGAAGCGCTCAAGTATTACTCAACATTTCAATCCAACGCAAAAAATAGAGAACTGAAAAAATACCCCGTCGAAAGACAGATTAGGATGGCAAAAAACGGCAAAGACTTATTGAAAAATATTGCCGAACCTCAAGTCAAAAATCAAACCCAAACCTCAACCTCCGATTTTCATTTGAGTTACAAAACCCTCGGTTCTGACCATAAATTTTTGCGTATGCTTTCAGAGTTTAGAACCAAAACCGACGAAGATCGAAATTATTTCGGACTGATGTATAAACATGCTGCGCATAATGAAATTTGGTTTGCATCATACGGCGCTGATGAAGCCTCCGGTACAGACTTATACAAAATACTCATAAGTGAAGATGGTAGTTTTCAAAAGCCTCAAAAACTTCCCGCCGCCGTAAACACCGGCTATGATGATGCCTACCCTTTTTTCAACTATACAACCCAAACGCTTTACTTCGCTTCAAAAGGGCATTCCAGTATGGGTGGTTTTGACTTGTTTAAAATAGCCTACGACACCAATACCGATACCTGGGGTACAGCGCAAAATTTGGACTTTGCCTATAACACGCCGGATGACGATATTTTGTATGCCGAGAGTGAAAGTACCGCTTTCTTCACCTCATCACGAAATAATAATCAAGGCCGCGTTACGGTTTATGAAATCAATCCCGCCCAAAATGAATTAAAATCGGCATTAATCGCCGGAACCTTCAATCACGAGCTCTATAAAAAGGTTGACGTAACCGTAACAAAACTACCCGAAAACGAAGTGACCGCCACTTTTGAAAGCGATGAAAAAACGGGCCGCTACAACATCGTTTTGCCCGGAAACTCCAAGTACGAATTTGCCGTAAAACCCGCCGGCTCCTCCCTCTCCCACATGGGCGAAGTGCGCATACCAAAAGTAACCGGCGCAGCACCGCTTCTTCAAACTATGAGCATTATTCAAAAAAACGATGAAGAGCACCTCATCATCAACAATAAGTTTGATCAACGTGATGCTGATGATGAAATGATGGCCGATTATTTTGCTCAAATGGCAAATTTGCGAAAATCTGTCGCACCAATAAAATCAATAGCTCAAACCAACGATGAAATCATACAAGAGCTTGAAAAGTCCATAAATGCGAAAAAGAAAAGATCGCAAGCTTTACATGAGGAAAACCAAAAGGCAGCAAACTTGGCCGCTTCCAAATTGTTAAAAGCGACAGAATTGAAATCCCAACTCGACGAGGACACTGAAAACCCGGAGAAAAAACAACAATACATCGAAGCTTTAGCCCAAAGCGATGCTGCGGCACATTACGCCCTTCACCTTCAAAATGAAGTAGAAGGAGAAAATAAAAAAGTACGCGACTTAGAAATACGATTAAAAAAAGCCCAATCTTATGCCAAGGCGGGTAATCGTGATCAAACCGTTCAAACCTTTCTCGCCTATCAAAAAGATTACAGCAAAAAAGGCCAAAAAGAACCTACAGAACAAGCGTATTTAAACTATTTGAAATCTGCAGAGGGATTTGAATCTGAGGCGGCCGGCAACCGAAATAAAACGACCTCACTTCGCTCGGAAAAAGCTGATTTGGAAGCCCAACTCAACTTCATAGAAGGCGAAAAGAAAAGAACCCGGAAAAAAAGAGAAAGAGAGGAATTGCAAGCTGAAATAAATCGGCTTACCGAGGATATTGTATTTTTAGATGAGCAAATAGACCAACTTCAAAAGCAAGAAAATCTAAAAAATTCAGTTGCCGAGCACATGACTTTACGCGCCCAAATGGTGAAAAACATGCGTGAAGAAATTCAAAATACCACCGCAAATGAGGAGGATGCCTCACCTTCCAAAATATTAGCCGAAACTGAAAACACCATTCGTGCTCACATCAACAAAAGCAAAACACATACATTTAATCGTCCCGAAACCAAGGACTCTACATTAGCACAAAATACAGGCTCGGCCTTAAATAATTCTAATAGTCAGAACCCCCAAACAGATGAAATCACAAATACTCCGGAAACCCCTGAATCGGATGTAACAGGTCAAGAAGAAAAAACGGCCCAACTCGACTCGGAAAGCGAAAACGATGCACAAAATGTTGTAGACGCGCCAAAACCACGGGAAAATCGAGAGTCCAAAACGCAAACTGATGCAGAAACCGAAACGGAAATAGCCGCAAGAGAGGATGACCCGGAAATGTCTGAATTCGAGAAAATGAGAGCCGAAAAAATGGCATCGCGTGAAAATGAGCAACTCTACGAAAACTCCTCAGAACCGGCTGAGGCAGAAAAACCGGCAACCCACAACAAAACATCCGATTCAACTGAAAAATTATTGGCGCAAGACACAGATTCGGCAACTGATACCAATACTGATTCGGCAACTGATACCAATACTGATTCGGCAACCGAATATCAAGATGGTTTCAACGAAAATGAATACATTGAATCACCCGAAAATGACACAAACTCTCGCGATCAACCAAATTCCTCAACACCGAAAGATTCGAAGTATGACCAACCCGAGTACGAAGCCTTTTATGAACGTGCCGAAGATGACATCGCCGAGATTGAAAACACCACCGCAAGAGCCCTGGCATCATTGGAATTAAAGAAACAACAGCTTGAAAAAACAGAAAAAGAAGTTGAAATTCTGCGAGAAAAAAGAGCTCAAGCCGATGAAGTACAACGCCAAATCATCGATGATCGACTCGCCGAGCTCGAAGAAAAAAAGACCGTTATAACAGAAAGCATCCAAACTGCCGAAAATGATTTTCAATCGGGCAGAAAACGCAATAAAGACTTTGCGCCCGGTGAAGAATATCAAAACTCATTTACCATTCAAGATATTGAAGACAAATACTTCTTTGAATACGAAACACTCAATGAGGAAAATCCGCGTGACGAAATGCAATCCTCCATTTCTATCACTGAAAATTACATTGCTGAACTCAATGAAACGCGTGAAAAATTAGTAGCTCGCCTAAAAACACTTCCTGAAGATAAGAGGAATTACGATAAAGTCAAAAAGGAAATTTCCACCATCGAAGAGGTTATTCAGCTCAAACAAGATCAAATCAATTACAACCAAAAACTACTTTCGCTGGCTCAAACGCCTCAATATACCAAAAGGGTTGAAGTGATCATTCCCGCATCAGCACCTGAATTAGCCACCGATACACGTCCCGAAAAAGAAGAGCAGCAAGAACGCGAAAAGAAAACTCCTCAAAACAGGGAAAAACCGGTTAAATCTGACAATCTCCAAAAAGATACTTCCGGTCAGAGCCAAAATCAAAACACCGCAACCGAAAAAGGAATGCCTTCTAATCAAGCGGTCACTGATGGTATTGGCGAATTCGAAGCGCAATTGCAAGAATCTTACAGTAAATTGGAAACAGCTGAAACCAAACTCGAAGTAGCCCAAGCCGAATTGGAAAACGCCAAGAGAAGAAAACGGAAACAAGCGCAATTAAACGTGAACAACGCCGAGGCAGAAGTTAAATCGGCAAAGCTTCAAGTGTATATGGACTCATTATTATTGAATAGCGCACAAAAACTTCCCGGTCGTGCGGATGACGCCCCTCTACCCTCCCAACAATTTGCAGACAGCGCACGCATGGCGAAGGAAAACGCTCAAAAAGCCTACGAACAAGGTGTTACATTGAGAAACGCCGATGATCAAGAGGAATCTCTCACTCAAATGAACCTCTCGCGCGAGTTCACCAAAAAATCTGATGAATTCACTAAATTGGCTGAAGTACTTGCAGCTTTAGAAAGCCAAAGCAACAACGGCTCCCGACCCGAAAAAAGCACCAAAGAGTCCGATGTACCCGAAAATCGCCTGCTTGCATGGGATGCCGACAAAAAACTATCGAACAACGACAAAAAAACGGCTGAGAAACAAGAAGCATTCAAACAGTATCAAAAAGCCCAAACTCGTTTCAGTTTAACATTGCGTCAAGCTTCAGTTATGTATGAAGATGCTCGCGATATGGAATTAAAAGGTGCCCGATTAAACGCGGCTGCCCGAAAGCAAAAAGGAGAAGGAGCAAGTGAAGCTGAAATAACTGCACTGCAAGAAGAGGCCGACTACCTCATGAGTCAAGCCGAAAAGCAGAAAAATAAAGCCGCAAACAAGCGCAAAAAAGCCATTGTCGAATACAATATCGCGCGGCAGCAACTTTTGGCAAGTGCCTCAGACCACAAGGATAAAATGGTGGCACTGGCCGCCGAACAAGATGAACCCTTTGAAAAATTAGCAAGTACTCCCCTGCCCGCCCTCAACTCCCAAGAAAGCTTCGCAAAGCAGCCTGAAATTGATGATACCGAATTAGCCGCAGCAGAGAAAAACGACCCGGAAGAACCGCGTGAAATACCCGAACAGGTTACGGAAACACCGCGCGAACGACCCGACGATGAAACGGCGCGTACAGATTCACAACCCGCAGACCGTGGCACCGATTATTTAGACAACGAGCCTTCACGACCTACCGATCTCACGAGAACCTCTCGAGCGGTTGAGTCCGCCTTCACCACTGAGCCCGAGCAAACTGCGGAAAGAACAAGCCCCGTTGCGTTGCTTCAGGAAAATGATGAAATCACGTACCGCGTGCAAGTAGCCGCTTTCAGTGAACGGGTGAGTAACGACTATTTCCCCTTTGGGCCTATGGCCGGCGAGCAATTACCAAATGGTATTATTCGCTATTTGGCCGGTAATTTTGATAACCGCAATGAAGCCGAAACGGCCCGTGATGCCATTCGAGCAGCGGGCTACAACGATGCCTTTGTAGTGGCTTACCGCGGCGATTCCAAATTGACTTTGGCCGAGGCTACCGCCGCAACTCCTGCCAAAACTCGCACTCTTGCCTCGGAAAGTGAACGTAATCAAGCCCGACAAAACACAGAACGCGGGTCAGAGGTTGAACTCGACGCACAAACGATTGCCCCCGAAACCGTAAACAATGCAGATTTAATTGAAATCGGGGATGTTCAATCGCGCGGCTCTTTATTTTTTACCGTTCAAGTGGGAGCCTACTCCGATCAAACTCCGGTGAGCGATTTGCCGTCATTTTCTCCGATGAATAAAGATGATTTGGGGAACGGAATTGTGCGCTACTCCACCGGTGTTTTCTCGAAATTGGATGCCGCCGTACAATCAAAAAATAAAATTAGAAACGCAGTTCCCGACGCCTTTGTAACGGCTTATTACAATGGCCGGCGCATCACGGTTGAACGTGCATTGGAGTTGGGTTCTGACCAAAAAGAAGAAACAACACCCAAAAAACAGCAAGTTCGCACGGAAACTCCGACTCGTGAAAATGAAGAAACAAAACGTACCGAACCCGAAACAGAAGTTTCCCAACGCTCGCAGGAAGCACCGCGCGGAACAACTCCGGGACAGTTCACAGTTGAAGTAGGACCTTATGACGGCAAGGTTCCCGTGAATGAAGCGCGACAAATACTTCAATTGTCGTCAAGGGGTGTAAATATTCAAAAAGCAGATGCCGCTACCTATTATCAAATTGGTACTTTTGACGATGAAGAATACGCCGAGAAACTCGCAAAGGAATTACGCCGTAAAGGAATAAGCGAAGCTCGTGTTATTGAATTCAATAAATATCCATATATATATGATTAACACATTAATGAATAATAACCCGGATGTGCTTGAAGAAGTAGATTTGGATACAATCATAAAAGAAGTTGACGAAAAGCGATTGATTTTATTCAATGATGACGTAAATACTTTTGATCACGTTATAGAGTGCTTGGTTGATATTTGTGACCACAAACTAGAGCAAGCCGAACAATGCGCTTACATTGTGCATTACAAAGGGAAGTGCGATGTGAAACGCGGCTCTTTTGATAAACTCAAGCCCAAATGTGAGGCCCTTTTAGATCGGGGGCTCTCCGCTCAAATTCAATAAAAGTGAAATTACCGAAAGTTTACCTTTGGATTACCCTTGCCCTCACTGTGGCATGTTCAACAGTTCCCATCTCAGGTCGTAAACAAATGAACCTGCTGAAAGAAAGCACTATGTTGGAAATGAGCTTTACGCAATATCGCGAAGTGCTGGACCAAAGCCAACTCGCTCCTGATTTTGACGAAAATAAAAAGCTCGTTGAAAAAGTTGGGAATAAAATTGCCTCAGCTTGTGAAGCATTTTTGAAAAAAAACCACCAAAGTCAAAGAGTAAAGGGGTTCGAGTGGGAGTTTCATTTAATTCAAGACGATCAGGTTAATGCGTGGTGTATGCCCGGCGGCAAAATTGCTTTTTACACTGGCATAATGCCCGTTTGTAAAGATGAGGAGGGAATTGCGGTAGTCATGAGTCACGAAATTGCCCATGCTGTGGCGCGTCACGGCAACGAGCGCATGAGTCAACAAATGACGGCGCAAATGGGAGGCATGGCTTTGGGTGCCGCACTGGGTGAAGACCCAGGCTTAACCAACGACTTATTTCGCATGAGTTACGGGGTGGGCGCGCAATTGGGCACTTTGGCCTTTTCGCGCCAACACGAATCTGAAGCCGATAAAATGGGACTGGTTTTTATGGAATACGCCGGTTACGATTCCAAAGCAGCAGTGGCTTTTTGGGAACGAATGGCAGCTTTAGGCGGCGGCAAGCCCCCTGAACTTTTGGCCACACACCCCTCAAACGAAAAAAGAATTGCTGATATTAACGAATATATTCCCGTAGCTAAGTCTATGGCACAAAACAAATAATATGGACTTGACCACAGCGCTTATATTCCTCACCATCGGCCTCTTACTTTTACTTATCGAAGTATTTTTAATGCCGGGTACTGCTATTTCAGGAATAGTAGGCATTTTGTGTTTGGTCATCGGCATCGTCATCGGTTTCAAAGTAAATGCCACTTACGGCACTATTATTTTGGTCGGAACCCTCATCATCAGCGGAGCACTCTCAGTAAAATTACTCAAAGCCGAAACATGGGACAAAATTGCCATAAAAAACAACATCACTTCAAAATCGGGAAACAGCACCTCCCATTTGGTTATGGGTGATGAAGGAAAAAGCATTACCCGATTAAACCCCGGCGGCAACGCCAGGATTAAAGATGAATATTTAGAAGTAACCGCTCGCAACAGCTACATTGACAGCGGTGTAAAAATTAAAGTAGTAAAAATAGAAGGGCGCCGCATTTTTGTGGAACCCGTAACTTAAAAATTTCAGTTATGTTGTACTTACTCGATTCCTCATCCGGTTGGGGCGTAACCATCGGCTTAGCCGTGGGAGCTCTCATTTTATTTTGGATTATATTGTATTTTGTTCCCGTGGGACTTTGGTTCAGAGCCATTGTTTCAGGCGTGCGAATATCGCTGTTGCAGCTCATTGTGATGCGCTGGCGAAAAGTGCCGCCCTCTGTGATTGTAGATGCGTTGATTAACGCTACTAAAGCGGGCTTAAAGTTGAGCGCCGATGAGTTGGAGGCCCATTACTTGGCAGGCGGTCACGTCAAGAATGTAGTAATGGCTTTAATCAGCGCCGATAAAGCCAACATCGATTTGGACTTCAATTCCGCAACAGCCATTGATTTGGCGGGAAGAGATGTGTTTGAAGCCGTTCAAATGTCGGTAATACCCAAGGTGATTGAAACGCCGCCCGTAACGGCAGTAGCCAAAGATGGTATTCAGCTTATTGCCAAAGCTCGCGTTACGGTACGCGCCAGTATTAAGCAATTAGTGGGTGGTGCCGGTGAAGAAACCGTATTGGCTCGTGTGGGGGAAGGTGTTGTATCTTCAATCGGATCTGCCGATTCGCACAAAGCCGTATTGGAAAATCCCGATATAATTTCGAAAACAGTACTTTCAAAAGGGTTGGACTCGGGAACGGCCTTCGAAATCTTATCCATTGATATCGCCGATGTTGACATTGGTAAAAACATCGGTGCGGAGTTACAAACCGACCAAGCAGAAGCCGATAAAAACATCGCCCAAGCCAAGGCCGAGGAGCGCCGCGCAATGGCTATTGCCGAGGAGCAAGAAATGAAAGCCAAAGCCCAAGAGGCGCGCGCCAAAGTGATTGAAGCCGAGGCTGAAGTTCCGCTGGCTATGGCAGAGGCTTTTAGAAGCGGGAATTTAGGCGTTATGGACTATTATAAAATGAAAAACATTGAAGCCGACACGGATATGCGCGATTCCATTTCACAACCCAAAAGCTCGGGAGGCGATTCCGGCTCGCAATCAAAGTCAAATAAAGGGCGCAACAAAAAAGATTAAGCTCTTTTTCACACAAAAAAGGCGGTACACATTGCGTTTACCGCCTTTTTTATGGTATGTCGTTTCGGAGTGCATGCAGGTCTGCCAACGCTTTTATCTAACTCGTTAGTGGCAAGTTGGGATCAAGGCACAGATTTGAAGATTTTCAGAGATTTTCGACTCCGGACGAGTCGAAAAGGAATAACCGCTAACGCTTGCCCCCAACTCGTTGTCCCCAACTTCCACCAATGCACGTCACCAATTCATTGGCGGAAATTGGGGACATGCGTTGTTGGGACAACTGCCGGAATCAACGGTGCTGCCGTGCTCCAACTCCCGAGGAGTTGTATACGAAACAACACGGTCCACTGCGAGTTCGTAGAATACATCTAAAGTGAACGCCGGCTCCTGCGCTCTGTACTCAGTGCGTCTCACCCGTGCGGTAAACGCAGTGATCAACGGGATTACATGCACTCACCTATCCTGAATTTGTTTAAATTTGTCTTCGTTATTACAGGATATGGTCATTTTATAAAAATTACAGCATTATGTGGAAAGAAGAAAACAACGCACTCGTTTACGAAAAGGAATTTAAAGACTTCAATGAAGCTTGGGGCTTTTTAAATCGAGTAGCCCTGATTGCAGAGCAACAAGGCCACCACCCCACCATTGAAAACACCTACAACAAAGTGAAATTAACAGTCACCACACACGACGCAGGCAATACCTTAACAGCTAAAGACCGCGCTTTTGCCGATGCGGTTGATTTTTAAGTGACGTGAATGCAAATAAGATGTTGTCACTTTGTAAAGCCCAAAAACGACATTCAAAAAAACTTTTACTGAATACCGCCGCTCCAAAGAGGTGCGTATATTTTTGTATTTGTGATATTCATCATATACAGTTATGAGTTACCTAAAACTTTGAACTATTTTTGAGGTGTAAATCCAAAACCGTATTTAAATTTTACCGTGTTCTATATTTGCATAAAATATTTACCTATTGAAGTACGTAGCGCTTTTTCTCATTTCATTGGGTTTACTTGCTTGCAGTTGCAATGACTCGCGAGATGAGTTTGAGAAAACGGAATGCACAGAGGTTTCCTCTGCTCCGCTCCCGCAAATCTCTTCCCTACCGCTGCCGGTTATTATTCCGCTGAGCGAAATTGAGTCTGTGATTAATGCGGAAGTGCCACGGGTTATACTGCGTGAAAAACGCATTGAGGAAGATCAAATACTGATTGAAAATTTGGTGTTGGAAAAATCGGGCGCGGCAACGCTGAAAGGTGAAGGTCGCTGGTTGTTTTGGGAAGCTCCCCTCAAATGCAGTTTTACGGTTTCTGGGAGTAAGGGCATTGCCAAGGCGGTTCTGAACAAAAAAGAAATTCGTTTTTCGCTGCTTTTTCACATGAAAAGTAACTTCAATATCCAATCGAACTACAACCTTGTTACAGAAAGTGAAATTGTTTCACACCGCTGGGTTGAAGAACCTTATTTGGAGCTGGGGCCGCTCAAAATTAATCTCACGGGCACTTTAGATGAAGTGCTTGCTAAAAAACAAAAAGCCTTAACCCAAAAGTTAGACAGCGTTATTGCCGCCAAGGTTTCTCTCAAAAAACCCGTTTTAAAAGTTTGGAACAAGCTGCATCAACCTATCGTCATCAACAAAAAACTAAAAAAGCTATTGTTGCAGGTTGATGTGCAATCTCTCGAAAATTCGCAAATTGCTATTGTGCAAAACGAGTTGAAAATTGACCTCAACGTTCGTGCAGGCTTGGTTGCGTTTACTGCCGATTCCTTTCCAAAAGTAGAGCTGCCACCATTGATTCATTTGACAAAAGAAAGAAAACAAGACTCGGCTTTTCAATTGTTTTTACATACTGAAATTCCCTATTCACACCTCAATGATGTACTTCGCAAAAGCTTTGCAGATACCACATTGAGTTACCGGGGTTTTAACTTTCAAATAAAAGATATAAAGGCGTTTTGCACCGGTGAAAAACTCGGTTTGGAATTAGAAGTGGGCGGCAGCGTATCTGCACGAGCGGTACTGACGGGTAAGCCTGCTTTTGATGATTCTACAGGAGTATTGACGGTGGGTGATTTTGAGTATGAAATGATGGAATCGGATTTGTTGAGCGGAGCTGCCGAGATGTGGTTTAGGGAAGAAATTAAAACCGAAATAAGCAAAGCACTCTCCATTAACACGCCGCGCATTTTAGGTTTATTACCGGCGTTAATTGAAGATGCCGTGAATAAAGACGGCGAAAAGCAAAACTTAGTGTTGGACAATATGACGGTAAAACCGGCATACCTCGGGATACACGAAGAAGCCATTTTGATTCAACTCAAAGCGGACGGTTTGGCGGGCATAAAGCTCTTGGAATTGTAGGGCTTATTTGTCTTTTCCCGTTGATATTTTAAAATCATCCGGAGTACCTGAAATTTTGAGGTTAATAAAGCTCGTGCGCTTACTTTCATCCCGATGCACAATCTCATCCTCTTGATCTTCATCCACCTCTTTTCGCCGTTTAAAAAGCTTGTTTACACCGGCCTGTTTAATGAGTTTAAGCGGCACACGTACAAAGTATTCCATTTCACCGTCTAATACTTGGCTGCCGCTCATTTCCACATATCCAATAGTAGAATTAATGGTCATGGAAGGAATTCTCATTTCTCCGTCAACTACATCGATATGATTGACCAAAGTGTCAAATCGAATTTTTTTCAGGTTTTTATCGGTAAAGTAATCGGCCAT
>CAJXMT010000050.1 GCA_913056155.1 uncultured Cryomorphaceae bacterium | reverse complement strand
TTGTACGCTTCTATATTTTTGATTGTTCCGTTGATTTTTCATCCATATCCATGGTTTTTTGTGATATTGGGTTTTGTGGCTATGCATATGGTTGCGGGGTCTTTATTGAGTTGGATTTTCCAACTTGCTCATGTTATGGAGCCTACAGTAAAGTTTTCTGAAAGCGATAATTTTAGTGAAAATGAATGGGCGGCACACCAAATGCTAACTACCATCAACTTCTCAACGAGAAGTAAATTCGTTACTTGGTACACCGGTGGCCTCAATCATCAGGTTGAGCATCATTTGTTTCCCAATATCAGTCATGTCCATTATCAGCGTATTTCTGAAATTGTAAAAGATACCGCAAAGGATTTTGATTTGCCGTATATTGCACTTCCATCTGTATCGCAAGCCATTTGGGCTCACGTGAAATACCTCAAGCAATTGGGAGCAGAACCGCAACCGGTAAGGGCCTAATCTTTATTCTTAGTTTTTTGAGGAACGGGATCAATGCCCGAACCGCCCCAAGGGTGACATTTACTAAGGCGTTTTACCGTTAAATACGTTCCTTTTATAGGTCCCCACACGCGAAGAGCTTCTAGGGCATAAGAACTGCACGTTGGGTAAAACCTACATGTAGAGGGAAAAAACGGTGAAATGGCATATTGGTAAATTTTCACCAATATAATCAGCGGAAAAGTAAGTATTTTATTTATTGAGTTTCGCAAAGTCCTGAAACATTAAACTGGGTTGAATACCCTCATTATTTTGATATTTTCCGCTTTTGTACAAATCATAATCTCCCTCAATGGTGTGATAAAAGATCTGGCATATTTCCACATTGGGATAGATGCGAATGGGTTGAACACAAAAAATCTCTAAAGTCCAGAAACCGTTAAACCCCACATCGCCAAAACCCGCTGTTACGTGAATGAATAAACCCAATCTACCAATAGACGAACGTCCTTCCAGCATAGGTACGTATTGACCCGTTGAAGTGTGTTCTATCGTACGACCCAAGTATAATTTATTCGGCTGCAGCAACAATCCTTCCTCAGGTATTACAATGCGGTCTGTAGGATTGGGCGACTTCATGTCTAACTCTGTTTTTTGATACGTGAGCAATTCATTGAAAAGTCGCAAATTGTAGCTGTTTGGATTCAATTGTTTTTCGTTAAACGGATCAATATCAATTCCTTTTCCTATTTGTCTTTGAATTTCCTTTCCCGATAATATCATTTTGTAGAGCGTTGTAAAGTTTGTAAATCCAGAATAATGGGCAGGTGATCTGAGTAACCGCCGCTGTATTTAAAACCTGTAAAAGTCCTAAATAATTTTTTACCTACATGTGTGGCATCCTCCGTCAGTAAAAAATCGGCTTTGAATATCAATGCATTTGCGGGTTCAGTTTGCAAACCGTTTTTGCCGCGTAATAGAGTTCCGTTTACCACAAACTGATCCAAAATTCCCCATTTTCCTTGATACTTGTGAGTGCCTTCAGAATCCATTTTTGAGTACATTAAATTAAACAAGGAAGTATCGCTCATTCCGGCAGTATCAGGTCTTGCATAAAGGTGTTTCAATATACTTTCATCATTGGGGTAATCGTTAAAGTCGCCCATAATAACAATGTTGGCATCGGGACTTTCCTTATATATCTTTTCCACTTCAGTGCGTAAAATATCCGCAGCCCGATTGCGCTTGGGAATAGTAGCTAAGTGCCCGCCGTAGCGCGAAGGCCAGTGGTTCACAAAAAAGTGAATATCGTACTTTTTAAAACGCGCCTCAACATGAAGAATATCGCGGGTAGGGCGGGAGTCAGACTCTAAAAAATCCACTTCAACAGCGCGGTGGTTGAGCACAATAATTTTATCGGCGTTATAAATCAAAGCCACATCAATACCTCGATTATCAGGTGATTCATGATGAATAATTTGATAATTGGTTTCGTCCAGTGCCGTTTCGTGAATCAAATCTATAAGTACACGCCTGTTTTCCACCTCACACAACCCCAGAACTTCAATCGGCTCCCAGCCGCCCAGTGCCGTAATGACTCTACTCAGTTTTGATAGCTTCTCACGGTACTTGTATGAGGTCCAGTGATTGTCACCGCCCGGCGTGAACGAATCATCACGCTTCAAACTGTCATCGTACACATCAAATAAATTTTCAACGTTGTAAAAGCCCACACGAATGCCGCCCGATCCTCTGTAAGTGTCATTAAAATTCTCAATGTCTAAATTAATGTTTCTCGCTTCACTATTTTGTGCAGGTAGATTTAGGCCGCAAAACACAAATAGGACAAGCTGTAAAGTAATTACCTGCATTGCTTTCATCTTGCAAAGATAACCGACGGAACTTAAAATAGATCCTCCTCACGTTACTTTTGAGTAAAGAACTCGTATTTTTATTTTGGTCAGAACTCAACTTCTATCTTCAATAAACGATGTCAACAGGAATTTGAAAACATCGTTCGAGAAGTCAATGGGAAATGATAAGGCAATTACTTAGACCTGTAAAAAGTTATTCATCTCGTTTACAATTTGTATTTTCGTGCAGCCTTTTCATAAAGAAGCCGACACTAGATAGTAAAGTGTTGAAAAAAACAAAATAACAGGAAATATCGAAACTGAAAATATGAAAATAGATAAAGACTTTGACCCTGCGGAAACATTACAAAACATACAATATTTTGGAGAGTTTGGAGGTGTGAATCCATCTATTACAGACAGCAGCACTTATACATTTTTAAAGGCCGATCGAATGGAAGAGGTCTTTGAAAATGAAATTGAAGGTTGCTACCTGTATTCGAGACACTGGAATCCCACTAATCGCTACCTTTCAGATGCGCTGGCCGGTATAGAAGGTGCTGAGGCGGGCCAAGTCATGGCGAGCGGCATGGGAGCTATAACAGCCGTGATTTTGGAACACTGCAACGCCGGTGATGAAATCGTGGCAAGCCGAACCATTTACGGAGGTACCTACGCCTTTTTGAAAAATTACTTGCCCAAGTTCAATATTCACATCAAGTTTGTTGATATCACCGATTTATCGCAAATAAAAAATGCCGTTACATCTCGAACCAAAATGGTTTACTGTGAAGCACTGAGCAACCCGTTACTCGAAGTTGCCGATTTAAGTGGGATTTCTAAAATCACACGTAAAAATGATATATCGCTCGTTGTGGATAACACTTTTACGCCTATGGTCATCTCGCCCTTTAAATTTGGCGCAGATGTGGTGATTCACTCCCTCACTAAATTCATAAACGGCAGCAGTGATGCTGTTGCCGGTGCAGTTGTGGGTAAAAAAGACTTTGTAGATTCACTTATGGATGTCAATAAAGGCTCTGCGATGCTCTTGGGGGCTACTCTGGACGGATTGCGAGCTGCAAGCATTTTAAAAAACCTGCGCGATCTGCATCTTCGCATGATGCAGCATAGTAAAAACGGCATGTACCTCGCTCAAAAATTTGAGGAATTGGGATTAAAAGTAATTTACCCCGGTTTGACCTCCCACCCGCAGCATAAACTTTTTAAATCCGTGTACAATCCGAAATACGGCTTTGGCGGAATGGTATTGTTAGATGCGGGTTCTAAAGAAAATGCTTACCGTGCAATGGAACTCATGCAAGATAAAAAAACGGGCTACCTGGCAGTGAGTTTGGGTTTTTATAAAACATTGTTCAGCGCGCCGGGTACCAGTACCTCCAGTGAAATTTCTGAAGAAGAACAAAAGAAAATGGGATTAGGCGACGGACTCATTCGAATGTCTGTAGGCTTAGATATGAACATAGAACAGACTTTTAATAAAATGAAAGCGGCTTTTAAAGAGGCCGGAGTTCTTTGAATGAATCAAGGTTGAAGTAAAAAAGGTTAAAACAAGGTAGTAAAGAACGGTGCTTTAAGCAAAAAGATATGGGGCTGAAAACGTGTAGTTTGCTTCGGCTTCCCCCGATCAATAAAGGTTCGTTTCTTTGAATGGCATTGAATTCTACGCAGTAATATTCCGCAAAAAAAAGCTTTATTCCTCCCAAACTTTTACACCTTCACTGCAGTTTTTGCAAATGTCAATCTCACTGCGGGAGGTGAACAGGGCTTTCCTGAAATTGCGATAAAGCGGACCGTTCCAAATATCACGAAAAGGAGTGTTTTTTAAATCACCCATTTGGTGGGTGGCATCTTTGTCGAAACAGCAAGGTACAACAAGTCCGTCCCAAGTAATCACACAACCTGTCCACATGCGTTTGCAGTGATCGTCTAAACTGTTTTTCACCTCGTACTTTCCGCCGGGTAATTTGCGGTATCGCGAATATTTCTGGTTTTCGGGAATAAGCGGGTTGCCGTTTTCATAGTCGTAAACTTGAGCCGTTTTTAGGCGCACTTCATCAACTCCCAATTTATTCCCCAATTTTTTTACATCATTAATCTGATGCTCATTGGGCTTTACCACCAAAAACTGAAAGATAACGTGTGGTGTAGCAGATTTTAATTTCTTTTTCCACTCAATGATCTTTTTAGTGCCTGCTATTACGCGATCCAGCTTACCGCGTTTGCGGTATTGTTCATAAACATCTTGCGTAGTGCCGTCAATGGAAATGATGAGGCGGTCCAATCCGCTTTTAACCGTTCGCTCTGCATTTTTATCGTTTAAAAAGTGTGCATTGGTAGAGGTGGCCGTATACAAGTTTTTACCGTGTGCATATTTCACCATATCCAAAAACTTTGCGTTAATATACGGTTCACCCTGAAAATAAAATAACACATAAACGGCTTTTTGCGCCAATTGGTCAATCATGACCTTATAAAAGTCGGCATCCAAAGAGCCTGTTTCTCGGCTGAATTGTCTCAAACCGCTAGGGCATTCCGGACAACCCAAGTTGCAGGTAGTGGTGGGCTCAATGGAAACGCTCACCGGCATGCCGGGGTGAATTGTGGATTTGGTAGCGCGGGACCAGTAATAACCGCCGTAGGTTTTGGCGGCATTCCACAAACGAGGGGCATTGAGTTTAGATAAAATATTGAGCGTATCTTTGAGCGAACCTGTCATTGTTGCAAAGTTAAACACAATGCTACAGTGGGCTGTTTTTTTTCGGTCAGAACCCGCAGTATTTTTTTCATTCGCCTTAAATCCGTTGTATTTACCGCCGGTGTAGTATTCGGAGCCGGGTTCTGACCAATACTTATGAAAAACTTATTTTCGCAGAGATTTGCTCAATGAATGAAAATAAATGATGGTAAACCGTATTTTTTTATGGGTTGTATTGTTTTTAGCTTTATCTAAAACATCTGTATCACAAGTTTTTACAGTTTCAGGGCAAGTTGTAGATGCCAAAACGATGAAGGCGCTTCCTTTTGTAAATATTTCTGTAAAAGGAACAACTCGGGGCACTACAACTGATTTAAACGGGCGTTTTCAACTATCCGGCCAAAGGAAAGGCGAGTTTCTTGTTTTTGATTATGTAGGCTATGAAAAATTAGTGATTGAACCGGAGCGCGGCGATACCGTTATTGCTTTAAATCCGACTCCTACCAAGTTGAACGAGGTGGTGATTGTACCGGGAAAAAATCCTGCAGACAGCATAATGGAAAGAGCGGCTGCAAACCGCAAAAAAAATAATCCGCGCAATTATCCAGAATACGCCTATGAAATGTACAATAAAACGCGTGTTACCGTGGATGACTCTGTGGTTTATAAGTTGAAGGAGTCTCAAGATACATCGAATCAAAAATTCGGAAATCATTTGGAAAACCACGAACTACTTTTAACCGAAACCTACACGCACAATGCTTATAAAAAGCCGGGTAGATTGCAAGAGCATATTGTAGCCAATCGTGTTTCGGGTTTAAAAAATCCGGCTTTTTACTTTTTAACCACACAAGTTCAGCCTTTTAGTTTTTACGAG
Organism: uncultured Cryomorphaceae bacterium; assembly: GCA_913056155.1. GTDB lineage: Bacteria > Bacteroidota > Bacteroidia > Flavobacteriales_G > Salibacteraceae > Salibacter. The sequence continues at coordinate 9,993 of CAJXMT010000050.1, read as the reverse complement.
GATCATATTGATTTGGGCGGCAAAAAACATTTGAGTCCGCTCTCGCGAAATGCCGATCGCGATTATTTGTTTATTTTGGAAGATACGCTTTACCGCGGTAAAGATACGGTTTTCAGTATTCGTTTCAGGCCCAAAGCCGGGAAAAAATTCGCTGCGTTGCGAGGTGTTTTGAGCATCAATACCCACGGATACGCTGTGGAAAATGTGAGGGCTGAAAGTGCACTTGATGAAAAAACACCTCTTTCGATTCATCAAAAGTACCAAAATATTAGCGGGCGTTGGTTTCCTGAGCAGTTGAATTTTGATATTGAGTTTGTGGATTTGGATTTGGCCAATGCCGGTTCGGGGTTGAAAATGACCGGGGGCAGTTACATTCACAATGTTGTGTTTGATACTACTTTACGGCGCCGTGACTTTAGTGCGGTAAGTACGCGATTTGATGAAGGAGCCAATGATAAATCTCCTGAAGAGTGGCTGATTTATAGAGGAGGAGAGTTGAGTGAAAAAGAAATGAATACCTATACGTTTACAGACTCGGTTGGTGAAGAGGCTCAAGTGGACGAAATGATGAAGATTATGGAGTCTATTATTCAAGAAAGAGTGCCCATCAAGTTTTTGGATTTGGATTTAAACAGTGTCATGAACTTCAATTACCACGAGGGTTTTCGGTTGGGTGCCGGTTTGTACACGAATCACAAATTGAGCCGGTTTTTCAGCACAGGCGGGTATTTTGCTTACGGTTTTAGGGATTATACGACAAAATACGGCGGTCGTTTGGAGTTTACTTTTGATCGGTTGCAGGATATACGGTTAAGCACTTATTTTAGAAATGATGTTGCAGCGCCCGGCGTTTCGGATTTTAATCGCGGAGCTCCCTCTTTGTTTGATTCTGATTTAACTCCATTTTTTTACAATTGGATGAACAACATCGAGGAATACGGCGCAGATTTTGAATTCCCTGTATTGCGATACGGTCGTATTACAGCCTTTGGTGCGCAACGCACTACTGATTTTACACGTAATTATCGCCTTTATGAGTTTTCTGATCCCGGTGATGTGAATCGCATCAACACCTACGAAAGTACCACATTGGGATTTAATTTGCGTTACTCCTATGCTGAGGAAAAAGTGGAGATGTTTCACACCGCGGTTACGACAAAAACACCCAATCCCGTTTTTGACGTGGGATACACATTCGGCTCGGCAGCATATCCCGAGAATTACAGCGATGAATACCACAAGGTAAGGGCGCGGGTAAGTCATTCTCGACTTTCACAAAAGCTCAGGAAAACGTCTTTTTACATAGAGGCCGCATACGTGAACGGCACAGTTCCTATGATTGAACAAAATACCCTGCGTACTGTGTTTGAGCCCGACTTTTGGTTTTACGGGCGCAATGCGTTTCAAACAGTTCGTTTTGGTGAGTTCTTTTCCGATTTTACCGCGCAGCTTTTCTTGCATCACGAAGTCATTCACTTTAAAACGGGAAGTAAAAGGTTTAGTCCGTCAATAGTTCTTTTTCAGGCTGTTGGGTTGGGCATGAACAATAACCGCGATCGCCCTGTGGAAACCGGTCTTGTTACGCGCACTCCCGAACACGGTTTGTTCGAAAGCGGGGTGATGATTGAGAATTTATATAAATCTTCTCCCGATTCTTTTATCCCCGCGGGCTACGGAATCGGATTTTATTATCGCTACGGAGCTTATAACGAGGGGCCTTTTTTAGATAATTTTGCTGTAAAATTGGTCTTTTCTCAATTGTAATGCAGCCGGGAAGTCACTTATTTATTGCGCTGCTTCGTAAAAGTCTGTATTTTTGAAAACAAAACAGGTGATCAAAACGCCCTCATCCACAGCACAAAAAATTTTCAGGTTTTTCCCGTTCCTTCTGCTTTTGGCATTGGTCAAACACAATCGCATCTCTATGGTGTTTTGGTTGCTTTTGTGGGGTATTGTAAGCGGTAGTTTATTCGCCGGTTACGGGCTGTTCAACTTGTATTTGTATCCCGAATATTTGGGAACGGTGGATTTCACGTCACACGCCATTTTGGGATTTTCTTTGGGCGGTTTTATTATGGCTTTCAATATGACGGGCTACATTTTGCACGGAGCTAAGTTTCCGCTTATTGCAACACTCAATAAACCGTTTCTCAAGTACTGTCTGAATAATTTCATTGTGCCCGGCTTGTTTTTGGTATATTTTACCATTGCACTGGTTCACTATCAGTTGAATAGTGAGCTCGACACCTTTACTGAGGTTGCCTATAGGTTGGCGGGCTTTTATTCCGGAGTATTGGTATTTGTGGTGCTCACGCTTACGTACTTTTTCAGTACCAATTTAAATTTGGATAAACTGCTCGGAATTGCCGGCGGGACAAAAAACGGCAAAAACAATTCAGTTAAACCCATGCGCAATTTATTTTCACGAAATGAAAATTGGCGCGCTATATTCGGTCGAAAAGGCAAATTTTGGGTGCACACCTATTTGTCAGGTCCTCTCAAAATAGCTTTGGCTCGCGACTCCCGCCACTATGATGCCCGAACATTAAAAGCGGTTTTTTCACAAAATCATATCAATGCCTCATTATTTGAATTGGTCACCGTCATTTCCATTGTGTTTTTTAGTTTGTTGCGGGAAACACCCGTATTTCAATTACCGGCCGCTGCCAGTATCACTTTGCTTCTTACGGTAATCCTCATGTTTGCGGGTGCTGTTTACAGTTGGCTTAAAGATTGGTCTTTTCCCTTTTTCATCGTTTTGGTGTTGCTTTACAATTTCATCTCTTCACATCCCGATTATTCATTCAAAAGCTACGCCTACGGCTTAAAGTACTCGGGAGAACAAACGGTTTACAACGATTCCCTATTGACACAATTTGCGTTTGATTCGGCGGTAGTCCAAAGTGAAAAGGCTCAAGCCCGTGAAATGCTGCTAAAGCGTATTTCAAACTTGAAAACTAAAACCGGCAAAAAACCCAAGTTGGTATTCATCAATTGCTCAGGTGGCGGTTTGCGAGCCACGATGTGGACGTATCGGGTTATGCAGCATTTAGACAGCACCCTCAACGGTAAATTGTTGGACTATTCACCGCTTATTAACGGTTCGTCAGGCGGTATGTGGGGTGCTGCTTATTATCGCGAAATGTACCGTCAATCGTTGGTTAATAGTGGAATTAATCCCACAGACAGTATTTATTTGGAGCGCATCGGGAGTGAGGTTCTGAATAATATTGCGCTGAGCTTTGCATTGCATGATTGGTTGATCAGAACCCGAAAATTCACCTACGCCGGAGAGTCATATACGAAAGATCGCGGATTGGCTTTTGAGCGAAAATTTTCGCTGAACACCGCAGGTGTGCTGGATAAAAAAATAAGTGATTACTCGGCGCAGGTGAAGAATGCTGAAATTCCGCAAATGATTTTATCACCCACTATTGCCAATGATGGTAAGCGGCTGCTCATTTCATCAGTACCGGTTTCCTACTTGACGGCACCGCGTCATATTCAACATTTGCGCAATGATTTTAATCCGGAGAGTGTAGATTACCGCAGATTATTTGAGAATCAAAACCCTGATAGTTTGAGGCTTTTGTCGGCGTTGCGTATGAGTTCCACATTTTTTTATGTGTTGCCCAACGTAACCCTGCCCGCCGAGCCGGCTATGGAGGTGCTGGATGCCGGTGTTCGAGATAACACGGGAATGCTCAATACCATCAGGTTTTTAGATGCACACAGTGAAGTGATCAATGAGCACACGAGTGGAGCTGTAGTGGTTCAAATACACGACAAGTACAAAAAAACGAAATACTCGGTGGGTTACGGGCGTAGTTTTTTACGAACTCTTTCGGCTCCTCTCAGGGCGGTTTATGGGAATTACCTCAATATGCAGAACTATACGCATGACGAGTTATTGAGCCAAACTGCTTTAAATGTAAACGATTTAGATGTAGTGAGATTTGAACTTATGACTGAGGCGGAGGACGATATTTCACTGAGTTGGCGTTTGACGAACAAAGAGAAAAACCGCATAAAAAAGGCCATTCATCGCGGTGATAACAGGGTAGCTACTGAAATAGTAAAGGAGTTGGTGCTCAGGTAGCCAATGGTTATTTCACCATGTTAGTATTTTTCCTTCACAAACTTGATTCGTTCATTGTTGAGCTTAAAAATAAAAACGCCCGGAACCAGCGATTGAATGTTAATCGTTTTCTTTCGCTCAATTGTACCCGAGCTCACCGGTTTACCCTGAATATCTTGAATGGTATAATTTCCGCCCATGCTTGTGATTACCGTAATACTCTCATATGCAGGATTGGGGTAAAGCAGCGTTTTTTCATCTCTTTTGGTCATCACGCTGTCCACCTCGGCTTCTTCCAGCATTTTATACACGGTTCCAAAATTGGGAATTCCGAATCCCATCGTATTGGAGGAGTCGGGGTAGAGGTGAGCCGATTTTATAATGTGACTTTTCATTTCCTCGTGACTCAATTCCCGATAAGCCTGCCATAAGCAAGCGGCTGCACCTGCTATTAGCGGCGATGAAAATGACGTACCCGAAACCAAACGTACATCTGCCGGGGAAGTGTGAGCTGAAACTACCGATTGCCCCAAAGCCATTACATCGGGCTTTATTTGCCCGGCGCTGTTGGGACCGATACCGCTAAAACCAACTCTTTTTCCCTTATCGTTTACACCGCCTACCGCTAAAACATCTTTTCCATCTGCAGGTGCGCTTATGTATTCCCATGATCTGTTTCCCAAGTTGCCGGCACTGTTGACTATTAACATACCCTTAGAAAAGGCAATATTTGAGGCTTTCGTAATCGGCGTAGTGTGGCCGTCTAAATCTTCGTAGGTGTGGTTTTGGGTTTTGTCTTCAAATTCAGTGTATCCCAACGAAGTATTTAAAATGTCGGCTCCGGCGCTGTCTGCATATTCCGCACCGGCAATCCAGTTGTACTCTTCTACTAAAAATTCAAATTCCTCAGCGCCGTTTTCGGTTCTGATTAAAAGGTAGTCAGCATCGGGTGCGGTTCCTAAAATCTCACCCGGTTTTTTGGCGGCCATTGTAGTGAGAACAGCTGTTCCGTGAGTAGAGGATGCATACAATTGTGAGCCTGTTCGGGATACAAAATCACGTTCACCTTTGATTTTGTTGTTCTCAAATAAATGGCTGATGGCTTCAATTTCTTTGGCCTCGCTATAACCCGCATCCAATACACCAATGAGTATGCCGTTACCGGTGAAATTGAGCAAGTGAAGCGAATCTATACCAATTTGCCGGATTTGTGCTTTTGATTCTCCCCATTGATTTTCGTTGCTGATTTCAGGCGGTTTTCCTTTGACTTTTACCGTTTTACTTTTTTTACCCGATAAATCCAAAGCCGGTGAGGTATATACGATTTCATTGCTTTTTACAAAGTCGAAATCTCTTATTTCGGTCAGAACCATCGTATCTTGAACTGAAATAACAGCGCCGTTGAACCATTTCAAGGGATAGCGAAATGATACGCCTTCTAAATTGCGAATAGAGAAAATGTAGTTGGGGTCAACGGGGAGGTCTTGAACGGTCACGGGGATGTTGCGGTTTTCGCGACGTGTAATGGCTCGAGTGGATAAAAAAGCATCGGGTTGATCAATATTGTAGGGTGTGTTGTCTTTGTCGGTAAAGGGTATAAAGTAGGTGTGTTGGTAACTTTGTGTATAGAGATTGCTCACACAAAGCGTAAAAATGCCAACCAACAGGGTTAAATAAATATTACGATCATCGATTATCGATAAGCTTTTCTTCATCTGCTATATTGCCTTTTTCGTAGTGTATTTTCCTGACGGTTCTGCCATTTTCATCAAAGTAAATCCACGTGCTGTCACGAACGGCATTGCGGTAAATTCCCTTTTGATCTACTTGCCCGTTGGGGTGATAAATGATGATTTCACCGTCAAAGTTACCATCGAGCATAGCACCTTCAAATTTAACATTTCCGTTGGCGAAATACTCTTTTCGGTAGCCTTGTTCACGGCCGTTTTCAAAAGCTGTTTCTTTAACAACAGAACCGTCTTTATAGTAATAAACTGCTTTTCCGTGATTTTTGTTGTTTTTGTAGTGCACTTCACTGCGAACATTCCCATATTGATCGTAAAAAACCCATTGACCTGTTTTTACTTCGGGGGCAGAATAGTTTCCTTTGGCGGCAACTTCACCCTTTTCGTAATACATCTCAGCATGCGCGGAGCCGTCTTCGTTAAAATTTACTTTGGCAATAAGGTTTCCCGAAATATCAAAATACTTAAAAAGTCCTACAGGCTTGTCATCTTTAAATGTTCCTTCATATTCGGGTTTCCCGTCCGGGTATTTTTTTACCCACTTGCCCTGCTTAAGACCGTTGGCATCGGTTTGATTGGTTTCTTGGGCTCTGACCAAAAGCGGAGTTAAAAATAAACTGAAGAGTAAAAATAAAGTTGCCGTGCAGTGTTTCATGTTATGCCGTGTTTTTCTTTGATGTGGTATGTATTGCGATCGGGTGCGTTACGCGAAATCAATTCACCCAAAAAGCCGGCCAAAAACAGCAATGTGCCGATAACCATGGTGGTAAGCGCGATGTAGAAGAGCGGATTATCGGCTATTAATTGCTTGCGAATACCCTGTTGTAAGTACCACAATTTGTCAATTCCCAACCAAGTTGTAATACCAAAGCCCAAGATAAAAATAAGGGTTCCCATTAAGCCGAAGAAATGCATGGGCTTTTTGCCGTAAGCCGAAATAAAGGTGATGGTAAGTAGGTCTAAAAAGCCGTTGATAAAGCGATTCATTCCAAATTTTGATGAACCGTATTTACGCGCTTGGTGCTGAACAACTTTTTCACCAATTTTGGTAAAACCGGCTTGTTTGGCCAGTACGGGAATATAGCGATGCATTTCGCCGTAAACTTCAACACATTTAATGACATCATTGCGATATGCTTTGAGACCGCAATTGAAGTCATGCAAATAAATACCGCTCATTTTTCGAGTGGCCCAATTAAAAAGTTTGGTGGGAACAGTTTTGGAGGGCGGGTCATACCGTTTTTTCTTCCAGCCGCTGACGAGGTCGTATTTTTCGCCGATAATCATTTGATACAGTTCCGGAATTTCATCCGGGTTATCTTGTAAGTCTGCATCCATAGTGACGACTACATCTCCGCAGGCATCCGCAAAACCTACGTTGAGTGCGGCTGATTTTCCGTAATTGCGGCGAAACCGAATTCCTTTAGCTTCCTTGTGTTGCCCGGCAAGAGAGGCGACAATATCCCAAGAATCATCGGTGCTGCCGTCATCAATAAAAATAACTTCAAAACTAAAGTTGTTTTTATTCATTACTTTTTGAATAAGCTCAAATAGCTCACCAAGTGATTCTTCTTCATTGAATAACGGTATAACGACTGATAAATCCAATACAATTTTATTTTAGTGAGGAAATGAATTCCCGCTTTTTTTCATTATTAAACTGATGATACTCACGGGTATGACCCACATAACCACTGAAGTAAGCCAAGCACCCACAATACCGAAAAACGAGTATCGCTCATTGTGGTCTTGACCATAATGAGCATTGATCATACGCGTTTTGAATTGGTCAATAGTTTCATCATCAAACCAACCTGATATTTTCATGTAACCGCCTATTTGATTCACAGATGCGTCAAAAACACGATTATCCAAACCGGGGTCAATAACACTGTACAAAGCCACTTCATTGAGCACGGTTAACAGCGTTCCAAAAAACAATACCGGCATAATGGTTTTAAACATTTTACCGAAATCAGCATTCCCGCCGGCTTTCTTCAAAGCGTATTTTGCTACTACAAAGAGCAAGAATACCTTGAGCGCGAAAGGAATGAAGTTACCGGTGGTAGACACCATAAAAGAAACTCCCGCAGCATAGGCTGAATACTGATAGAGGATTAGCGGCAATGCGAGCACCAACCCATATTTAAAGTAAAATTCCCCTCGTTTTACCGTGTTCATTAGCGTTTATTTCTAATATCGCCACAAAGATAGTTTTTTAATGATGAAAGATGCGACCTGCCTAAGGAATTTGCGTACGGCTCTTGAATTAGTGAGAGCCGGAATTTCAATCAAACCGGGAAATGTAGACAGTTAGTTTCTATTTGAAAGAGTATATGTTGATTTCGAAAGGGCTATTCGACTTTTACACTTTCCTCTTTCCATTTTTCAAAGAGGTTGTGGATGATTAATATGACAAAGCCGAACGAAACAGCACCAATAATGAGTGTGTTGTTAATCAGTCCCTCACTCGAGAAGGAGATTTTGATAAGGATGGTGGAAATAACAAATCCCGAATTGCGCATTATTTTATGAAATGTATCGGAATAGAAGAACGACGATAAAAGAAGAAGAACATCAATAATGATAAGAGCAGTGAAAAACTCGTCAAAAAAGATATTATTGATATCCTTAAATGCAGCTATCCCGTTTTTGTAATCCCGAATAACGGCAATACCCCAATCGAAACCGGTGTAAATCGCAAAAATAAAAAGTACGGGAACCATGAGGGTGGCAATGATTTTTTTAAAGTGAATAAATTTTTGAATTTTGCTTTCATCGGTGGGTGTTTTATCGGTCCGGTTTTTTTGGCGTTTGGTTATATGCTTGTAAAATAAAAAAATGAGGAAAAACAAAACCAAAGAAGTAACAATGTCATAAGTGAATTGCAGATCACTTTGATTGTGAAACCATTCTACGTTGAGTTCTAAATTTGCAATATCTTTAAAAATACGTCTTATCACAATAAGTGTGATGATTTCATATTGTTTGCCGATGTAAAGTGAAATAGATTGTGGAAGGTAAAAAATCAACAAATACACTTCATAGACAAGAATAAAGGAAAAAGGAGTATAAATGGCCGCAACGGGATTTTCGAGGAAAGTTGATTGTATTTCCAGTGCCCCGTAATTATTTAGTAAAATTAAAAATAAATGAGATAAGTAACTGATAATAGCAATAATAAGAATAATTTTTTCTCCCTGTTTCTTTGTCTTGGTTGAAAGGAACTTTTGGAAAATTTTATTAAATATCATATTATCTTTCTATATGGAATGTGGCCGGCTGTTTTTGAAGAGATGTTCATAACAGCTTATAACTGATGTGGTAATATAAGGTTTAAGCTGTGTTTTTGTTTAGAGCCTCAACCAAGTATACTTTACCATTCAATGATTTTAGCCGCGTTAAACCACGCAAAAACCGCAAGGTGACTGAGCATAACCGAAGTCACCTTGCGAAGCCCAAAAACATTGATGCCAAAAAGTGATAGTTGTGGGCCAAAGGGTTAAAGATGAAAAAGGCTTTACATCTCTAAGCATTTTAAACCTACAGCACACAGAGAGAAAGTTCAAAGCCGTGAAAGTGAAGAAGGAAATTATAAATCAAAACGATCGGCATTCATCACTTTTACCCAAGTTTTCACAAAGTCACGAACAAATTTTTCTTTATTGTCATCCTGTGCGTAAAACTCAGAATAAGCACGTAATATGGAGTTTGAACCAAATACCAAATCTACTCTAGTTGCGGTGAATGCGACTTCACCCGTTTTGCGATCTATTATTTTGTACAAATTCCTGCCCGCAGGTTGCCATTTGTAATCCATAGAGGTGAGGTTCACAAAAAAGTCATTTGATAAAGTGCCTTTTTTGTTTGTGAAAACGCCGTGGCTCGTATTTCCGTAGTTGGTGTCCAAAACACGCATTCCGCCGATAAGTACTGTCATTTCGGGTGCTGTAAGACCCAAAAGTTGTGTTTGATCCAGCATAAGCTCCTCGGGTTTCACAGCATAATGATCTTTTAACCAATTGCGGTATCCGTCGTGAACAGGTTCTAAATATTCGAACGATTCGGTATCTGTCATTTCGGCTGTGGCATCGCCTCGCCCCGGTTGAAACGGAACCTCAATTTCAATACCGCCGATTTTCGCGGCTTGTTCTACGGCGGCGCTGCCGC
>CAJXMT010000049.1 GCA_913056155.1 uncultured Cryomorphaceae bacterium | reverse complement strand
TAAAATATCGGCGCCGGTAAGATTTTTAAAACCGCGTTCATGCAGTCGCTTCAACAAATAGCCGTTTCCGCAGCCCACCTCCAAAATCGATTTATTTTCAAGCCCTTTGAGCTCTTCAAAAATAAAATCGACAGACTCTTTTGCCAAATCGGTTTCGCGATTGGGGAGCGAATCGTAAATTTCGTAATAATGCGTAAACTCCTCATCGCTGAGCTCGTGAAAACGCTCCTTAAATTCCATGAGTTTATTCACATTTTTCCCCTTATACCAAATCATAAACAGCGGATACATCAGGTATTTATTATCGCGTAAAATGGGCGGCATCAGCTCATCCATAAAAAAGCGAATCAAGTTGGTTACATTTCTGGTCATTATTTATTCTTTTTTTCTTGGTCAGAACCTTAAATCCGTAAGCCGAAATAAAATCGACATTACCAATTACTTTTAAACCGATAATTAAACAAAAGTGCCAGGGTTTGCCTCACCGTGCGTGCCACTTTCATTTTACTCACACCCTCCTTATAATCATACCGCAAAATGAGCGGAACCTCTCCCACCACCGGGTTAAACTTATTCAAGCGCAACAGAATTTCCACCATACAGCCAAAACCCGTTTGTTTAATGAAATTTTCTTCGTACTCGTCAAACGCTTTTTTGAGAATTTCAGATCTGTAAGCTCTATAGCCGCAGGTATAATCTTTTACCCCCGTAACGGGCGCCATAATTCTAAAAATAGCGCTTGCTCCCAAACTCAGCAATTTCCTGAACCACGTAAGTCCAACTACCCGAGCTCCACGTTGATACCGCGAGGCAATCACCACATCATACCCTTCAAAAATTTTACGGGTCATGCGCATGATGAGTCCGGGCGTATGCGTATTATCAGCATCCATTGCTACAATAATATCTTCGGGATGTTGAGATTTATTTACAGCGGCAAACAAACCTTCTTTCACGGCTCCGGCCAGTCCGCGATTGGGCTGTAAGTCTAAAATTTCAATGGGTAGATCCAACTCAGTTTTAGATTTTTCAGCTACTTGCAGGGTATCATCCGTACTGCCGTCATTCACTACCAATACCACCAGCGGCAACTTAAAATCGCGGTAAATAAAATCAATACGCGCCAAGAGTTTGGGCAGCGTATCCCGCTCGTTATAGGCCGGTAGAATCACAAATATTTTACGTAGGGTTTCAGTCATGTTTATTGAGCTTTGGAAAACGGTTAATCATAGAGTTGACTATACGCTCGGCGGCCTTTCCGTCACCGAAAGGATTGTCGATATTGTGTTCGGGATTGTGAATTACTTTTTCAAATGCCTCAATCAAATTGTCAGGCACGAGCTGCACAAAGCCGGCTTTCACACCCTCGGCACGTTCTGTATTAGGCCGGCACAATAAAATGCGTTTTTTAAAAGTCCCGGCTTCTTCTTGCACCCCGCCGGAGTCTGTAATAATCAGTTTCGCTTTACTCACTGCCTTTAAAAAGTCGAAATATCCCATTGGCGCCGTTACGGTAACATGCTTGAGCAAATCACGATTTTCTTGCACCTTGGGATTGGGGTGCATGGGAAAAACAAACTCCAACTTAGGGTAGCGTTTGGCCAACGTTTCAATTTGCTCGAAGTAACTTTTCATTTTCTCGCCAAAATTCTCACGGCGGTGCAGTGTAATTAAAACCGTGTTTCCGTATTCGCCCTTGTAATTGAGATTGTGACACATATCCACCACCGTATTGCCGGTCACCTCTACATTGCTGCATTTTTCGGCTTTCAAGTGTTTTGCACTCAACTCAGTAGGCGCCCAATTAAACGCAGCAATTCGCGAAATAATTTGTCTGTTTCCCTCCTCGGGGAAAGGAGCGTTTAAGTTAAACGTTCGCAACCCCGCCTCAACGTGACCTACGGGAATATTCATATTGAACGCACAAAGCGCAGAGGTCATTGCCGTGGTAGTATCGCCTTGAACCAATAAAACAGTGGGGCGCAAAGTGTTCAAAATGGGCGTGAGTTTTTGCGCAATGGCCGCCACAATATGATTGAGGGTTTGATTTTTTTTCATCAAATCCAAACGATAACCGGGGGCGGGAACCAAGTCGCTCACATCATCAAACAACTCCTTATGTTGCCCTGTAAATACCGTTTTAAAGGGGATTTTGCGTTCGCTCAACTCTTTAATTACCGAACTAAACTTTATGACCTCGGGACGTGTACCGAAACAGATTACTACCATTTAATGTATTGCTTTAGAAAGCAAGCGAAAGTAGGAAATATAAATTATACGGCGTTGTTTCGTTTGGTTAAAATGAAAAGCGGTGAATTTAGATTATTTCGCAGGCCAAGGTTTCCACCCAAAGACCAAAATCACTCACGCACCATCTCATTACTCACCATATTGGCAAAAAGCCTAAAAGCACCCGGTACACCCGCGGGCAGTTGCCTAAAAAAGCTGATTCCGGTATAAGTAAATCGACCTTTACCGTATTGAGCGGTAATGAGCGAGCCACGTTGCAAATCTTCACCGGGATCGTTCCAAGCAAACAAGGGTGTAAATTCATTGCTCCATCTTTCGGGAAAATAGAGTCCGCGCTCCTGCACCCAACCGTCAAAGTCTTTTACAGTTAAGTTATTAGGAGTAGTCATTAAATCATTTTCGCGATTTAAAAAAGCCACGGGAGCTTCCTCTACCGTAACTCGATTTCGACTTAAGTCAAAAGCGTAAGGACCTATTTTTTTATCCTCGGGTAAGCCAAAACTCGTATTGTACTGTACCACATAATTTCCGCCTGCCTTTATGTACGCGTTTAGGGTCTCGTTTAAATCGTACAGTTCGGGATTTGTATTGTACGCCCGGATGCCGGCAATTACCGCATCGTATTTCAATAAATCATCAAGCGTAGTGCGGTTGGGGTCTAAAAACTCCACTTCATAATTCAACTGTTTCAAAGCCGCCGGAATTTCATCGCCCGAGCCCTCAAAATAACCTATTTTTTTACCGCGCGTTTCAACACGAGCATTTACGAGTGTCACTCTCGTTTCGGGCATTACCGTTTGCGTTTCAATGTGTAAATAATCCACTTCAACCAAATCGCGTGCGGGCTCACCGTTTAGGGTAAACTTCAAATCAAATCGATTTTGTGCAGCGGGAGGATATAGTTTAAACGATTTAAAATACACTTGATCGGCTTCACTTTTCAACTCGTACTTTTCCGGCTCACAGCGCCATCCCGGGGGCAAAACCGGTGCTATTTCCAATTTTTTCGCAACAGCGTCATAGGTTTTAATTTTCACTGTAACTTCTTTGGGTTCGCCGGTTGTAAACAAAACCGTTTTTTGATCGGCGGTAAGCGTCACTTTAGGAATCACACAAAAAAGCCTGTAAAGTTCGCCATCTTTTCTGCTTCGCCACTTATATCGCAAATCGCGTTCAATCTCCACTATGCCGTGCGGAGTTTTTATTCCAAAAACAGCTTTAGACAGCGGCGCACTTTGAGCCGCTCCAAGCAGGCTGTAATCCTTCACGGCAAACATATTGTTTTGAGGTTCTGACCACAACCAATACGGCGGAGTGATTTCATTTGAAATGACCTTATTACTCTCAATAATCTTTTTCCCATTGGTCAGAACCTCGCTTATCTCGCGTTTTTCACCGTGTATTTCAATTGTTGCCAGTTTGTAAGGCAAATCCAGTTGAGAGACTGCCTCGGCGCGAACTCCTGTTTCAACGCCCGCGGGAGAGTAGGGTACATCGCTCAAATATTCAAAATACAACCCTGAGCAAGCCACAAACAGATTTTTTATTTGCTCCAATTTAGAAGGTTTAAACCTGTTATCGGGCATGTTTTTCACCTCAAAGTAAAGCTCAGCCAATCCGTTTGCACTTTTATGCGGGGCGGTGAAGTCGTAATTTTTCAGTAAATCATCGATTTGTTTTTGAATTTTTTTACCGCCCTTCACTCTACTCCAATCGGTAATAATATTTTCAAAAAGGGGTTCTGTTTTTTGGTCAGATCCCTTTAACAGTTCCAGATATTCGAGCTGATCTCCTCGCGGGCGAAGGGCTCCAAAACCCTGACTGCGGTGACGGCTTCTGCTTTCGGCGGCCATCACCGTGTAAGGCATTCCGAGAAGTACATTGTATTTACCCACATTGGTGAGGTGATATTCCTCAGGATGGTCTTCAATTTCTTTTTTCCACCAGGTGCTGGCATTAAAGTAGAGTTTAGATGTTTGCCACACACCGTATTTTTTCGCACTTGCGGGAAATCGGGATTCATCTGCGGCGGCGTCAAAAGCCTCACCGGCCAAAATAGCCGATGCCGAGTGATGTCCGTGTCCCCCGTAATTATCTGTGGGAAAACGGGTAATGATTACGTCGGGTTTAAACTGCCTGATGACGTGCACCACATCATTTAGTACGCTATCACGGTTCCACTTTTCAAGTGTTTCTTCATGTGTTTTAGAATATCCAAAATCCAGTGCACGGGAAAAATATTGTTCGCCGCCATCCACTTTACGGGCTTCTAAAAGCTCTTGGGTTCTGATCAATCCCAATAATGCTCCTTTTTCGTCACCTATTAGATTTTGACCACCATCACCGCGCGTAAGAGAGAGATAAGCGGTGCGTACTTTTTCTTCGTTGGCCAATCGAGAAATAAGTCGCGTATTTTCATCATCAGGGTGTGCCGCCAGGTAAAGTACGTTGGCAGTTACGGCCAGCTTTTCCATTTCGTGGCGTATTTGGGCGCTGCTCCACTCGGGATTTTGAGCTTTTCCTAAGTTGCTGAAGACAGTTAAGATAATGATACATGACAGTTGAAGCGGTTTCATAAAATTGATGGCTTTATCGACTGCGGGAGTATTGAGTATTTTCATATTTTCTTTTTCAAATGCGTTGGCAATAATACAAATGTTCACGGGATTTTGTTGAATGTGTAATAAGCAATGGGTAATGGGCAATGGGCAATGGGCAATAGGCAATGGGCAATAGGCAATGGGCAATAGGCAATGGGCAACAGGCAATGGGCAATTAGCAAGGGGCAATTAGCAATGGGCAATGGGCAATGGGCAATTAGCAATGGGCAATGGGCAATGGGCAATGGGCAATTAGCAATGGGCAATGGGCAATATCTGTGGATTAAGCGGTACTGCGGTATTCGGTTCTGACCAAAAGTATTACAACAAACCGGCTCTACGAAGTAATGCATCAGGATCGGCATCACGGCCGCGGAATTTTTTATACAGCTCTGCCGGATGTTCTGAGCCGCCCGCTTCCAATATGTGTTTTTTAAACTTTTGCGCCGTCTCAGTATCAAATATACCGTTTTCAGCAAAAGCCTCAAAAGCGTCAGCGTCCAGCACTTCGGCCCATTTGTAGCTGTAGTAACCCGCGCTGTAGCCGCCTTGAAACAGGTGATGAAATTGACAACTCATGGAGGTTCCTTCCACGGCGGGCAACAAATCGGTTGGGGAAAAGGCACTTTTTTCCACCTCAGCCACGGTTGTGTTTTTGAGAGCATCAGCATCGGCCACATGGTGCCACTTCATATCAAGCATGCCCAAACTGACCTGCCTCACCGTTTGGTAACCCTCATTAAATTTGCCGGCAGCTTTTATTTTAGCTATCAAATCGGCGGGGATTTTTTCGCCGGTTTTATAATGAACGGCAAACAGGTCCAAGCATTCTTTTTCATAGCACCAGTTTTCCATTAACTGCGAAGGCAACTCTACAAAATCCCAAAGCACACTTGCGCCGGTGATGCCCGGGTAACGGCCTTTGGTCAACATGCCGTGTAAGGCGTGACCAAATTCATGAAATAATGTAGTGACCTCATTAAAAGTAAGAAGTGAAGGTGTGGAAGCAGTGGGTTTGGTGAAATTGCAAACATTGGATACGTGAGGGCGCTCATCTACATCATTTTCTTTCTTCTGATCTTTGTAAACCGTCATCCAAGCGCCGGCGCGTTTACCCGCACGCGGAAAGAAGTCGGCGTAAAAAACGGCCAAGTGGTTATCGTTTTCATCTTTGACTTCATAAGTAATCACATCCCGATGATATTTGGGAATATCGTGGCGCTCGTGAAATGTAATTCCAAAAAGTTTTTGGGCTGTTTTAAAAACTCCGTCAATTACATTTTCAAGTTGAAAATACGGTTTGGTGGTTTCATCATCCACCTCGTACTTTTCTTTTTTGAGCTTTTCGCTGTAATAGTTGAAGTCCCAACGTTGCAGGTTCGTTAACCCGTCTGTTTTACGAGCGAACTCAGCAACTTGAGCCACATCTTTTTCGCCGGCCGGTTTGGCTTTTTCCAGCAGGTAGTTTAAAAATGAATTGACTTTTTCGGGACTTTCGGCCATGCGCCGTTCGAGAACAAAATCGGCGTGTGAATTATAGCCCAGCAGTTGCGCCCGCTTCAACCTCAACTGAGTAAGTTCTTTAATGATTCCCTCGTTATTGCGTTCATTATCTTTGTAAGCTCTTCTTCCCGAGGCTACAAACATTTTTTTACGCAAATCGCGGTTTTTTACATAAGTCATAAACGGCAGAAAGCTGGGGTATTGCAGTGTGAAAATCCAACCTTCTTTTCCCTTTTCTTTTGCCGTTTCCCGAGCCGCCTCTTTTTGTGCCTCGGGTAAGCCGTCTAAATCAGTTTCCCGGGTAATATGAAGTTCATAATCGTTGGTTTCTTTGAGTGCATTTTGACCAAAATCCAATGAAAGTTTAGCCAGGCGTGCATCAATATCCCGCAATTTTTCTTTTTCTTCCTGCCTGAGGTTTGCCCCGTTTCGCACAAAGCTCAGGTAGGTTTTTTCTAAAAGTGTGTTTTGGTCTGCATCTAATTCTAATTGATTTCGCGCATTCCAAACCTCTTTTACCCTTTCAAACAATTTTTGATTGAGGAGTATGTTGTTATTGTGTTCGGTCAGAACCGGAGAAATCTTTTGGGCCAGGGTGTCCATTTCATCATTCGTCTCAGCGGAGTTGAGATTAAAAAAAACAGATGAAACAAAACTCAATCGAGAACCGCTGAAAGACAAAGCCTCAATTGTATTTGTGAACGCAGGAGGTTGCCGGTTAGCGATAATTTGCTCCAGTTCCTCATTTTGTTCGTTGATCCCGTATTCTATTGCGGGCATAAAATGTTCAAGCTTAATTTGATCAAAAGGTGCGGTTTGAAAAGGTGTTTGTATAGCCGCTATTAAAGGATTATTCATGTTTATTCTATTTTCTCGCGCGAAGGTACGAGTTTGGGAATGACAACACGTTATGCGGACTCACATTAACGGATGCCACAGGAACTTAACAGGCTTTAACTCAATACATTTTGTATTATCCGGGTTTTTCAGTTCTTTTGCGTTGAATCAAAAACTAAAGGTAAACATGGATTTAAAAAAAATTTTAGCAGGAAGTTTTGTTGCGATGTTAACTATGGGAACGGCCCTTGAAGCACAGGTACGTCAACAGCCGAATCAGCAGCAACAACAGCCTCAAATGCAAATGCAACAGCAAGCTCCCAATACGGAGGTTAGTGATGAAGAACTGGAAAAATTTGTGGGTATTGCTCAAGAAATGCAAGAAGCTCAACAAGGGGTTGAAGAAGAAATGATGGCCATCTTAGAAAAAAACAATTTGGATGTTCAAAAATTTCAAACGATTCAACAATCACAACAAATGCAAGGTGCTGAAGGTGAAACCCCTGAAGGCGTAACTCAAAAAGATATGCAAAATTTCACTGCAGCTATGGGCGAAATTCAGGAGAAACAGAAAAAAAATCAAGAAAAAATGATGGCAGTAATTTCTGACGGTGGCATGGAGATGCAACGCTTTCAAGAAATTCAAATGGCACTTCAACAAGATCAGGATTTACAAGCGCGATTTCGTTCCATGATGGAATAATCTTTTAAACGTAAGAGTATTGCAAAGCCCTTTCCCTTTATCGGATAGGGCTTTTTTTGTTGATTTCGCAAGAAAAACGAATTCAATTCAAACAGTAAATTTTATCCATTACTGCTGATTTCACGAAGCGGAAACCTGTAAAATCTTTACTTTTGAATTTTATTCATCAAATACCAAAACGAAATTACCGTAATGAAAAACATTGCTGTTTTAGCCTCAGGCACAGGATCCAACGCTGCAGCCATAATGGATCGTTTTATAGGCTATGAAGATATTTTTGTTTCACTTGTTGCTTCCAATAATCCCGAGGCAGGTGTATTGGAAAAAGCCGCGGAACGGGGCGTTCCCACCTCTACTTTTACCAAGTCCCAATTAAATGATGAGGAATTTATGACCGAACTTTTGCGCGGCATTGATGTGGTGGTTTTAGCGGGTTTTCTTTTAAAAATCCCCGCTTTTTTAGTTCGGGAATTTGAGGGAAGGATGATTAACATTCACCCGGCTTTATTGCCCAAGTACGGCGGTAAAGGCATGTACGGCGAACATGTACACAAGGCAGTAATTGAAAACGAAGATAAAGAAACGGGAATAACCATACATTATGTTAGCGAAAATTACGATGAGGGAGATATTATACTTAGTGAAACCGTTTCGCTGAGTCAACGCGACACGCCCAAAACGGCGGCTTTAAAAGTTCAAAAATTAGAGCACAAACACCTTCCCGAAGTGGTTAAAAAGTTAGCGCGCTCATTATAATTTTTTTGGTCATAACCGACCATCAGGCTGTTATCCCAACATCTGCTTTGCCCGATATTTTATTCTTCATCACCTTTCAATGGGGTTACCCATGATTTGGATTGAAAACGCGGCCAAGATTTTACTGTGGTTAAATCAAATCCGGGATCGACCAACGGTTGTTTGAGGCGGCCGTTTAAACTGATGAGCGTTCGGGCATAAACAGCCACAGAATCGTGCCCTTTTTCGCGATATACATGTTGTAAATATTGACTGTACTGCCAAATCATATCCGGGCGTTTGGTCATGCTGCTTGCTTGATGCGGCAAAAGTCTTTGATCGGGTTGCTCATTGAAACGCTGTCCTGTTTTTAAATCTTCAACCACAAAATAACCGCTTCCCCATTTGCTGCGGGTCATCATTTGCCAAGATAGTCGATGACCTTCCTCTGTCCAATGCACGTTACCTTCATAAAGCCAATGGCGCAAGGGCAAGTAAATTTGAATGACAAAATAAATGATGAACGCCGCGGCTAAAGTCTTATCTTTTGCTAAGAATTTTAGGGTTCTGACCAAAGGTATAAACTGCGGTTTTGACCTGAAAAAAATTTTCCTGAGTTGCTCGGGGTCCCAAAAAATCAATACTGCCGAAACTGCTAAAAACGGAAAAATTCCGATGTGAAAAACCGCTGAATTGGTGAGGTGAAATACAATGCTTAATACAAGCGCCAATTTGCGGGTTTTCCTGAAAATAAGAAAGGGTATGATAGTAGCATCATAAAAAATGCCGCCGTACGCAAAAAGCCAATGCACCCAATCTTTTTCCAAAAGCGAGCCTATCAACCAGTAATCGCTTTTTGATGTAAGCCATAAACTAACGGGTTTAGCTTGAAGCCAATCGGGATACAGTTTAGCTAATGTGGCGTAAAAGTATACAATGCCAAATTGCAACATGAAGATAAAATATGCCCAAAAAGGGGCGTGTAATCTTTTTATTTTGGGATTTCGCTTTGCATCCAATGAAGCGTATGCGTTTGCGGGAATAAAGAACATGAGCCCAACCAACAGGAGCAAAAGATAATAATGATTGTTGTAATGCGACTTTTGCCCAAAGTAAATGCCCGCCCACATCAAAAAATAACCTGCAACGCCCATTTTGTAATGCCACCCCAGCATAATCATGAGTCCGAAAATGCCCAAAATGATATTGTAAGCATACATCATATCACCGCTGAGCACTTGTAGAAACTCAAAACCGATAAAGGTAAAACGAAACTGCGGTTCAACAAAAGACTCGGCAAGCCAGCCTGTGAAGATGGCGCCCCAGGCTTCAGCAACCAACAAAAACCCCAGCATAATGCGCCAAAGCACTAACCCGGTGTTATCTACGGGCTTCAGCAATTTCTGCCACAAGCTATTCATTGCAAGGGAGAGGATTTAAAGGTTACTAAAAACTTTTTGCAGCGTTTCCGTAACTCGAGCTTTGGGATCTTTTCTAATTTTATTTTCCTCTTGTTCCACCATTGTGAATAAACCGGCAATCGCGCGCTCGGTCACATACTGATTTAAATCGGCGTCAACAGGTTCGTCACCTGTAAAGCGAGCCGCTTTGTTGTAGCGCTTTGCAACAGGGTTCCAATACTCAGTAAGTTTCACTTTTTGAATAGATTCCTCTACTTTAGGGGCAAAAGATTCAATTAAATCGCCGGTAGTTTGGCGGCGCAAAAAATCTGTAGCTGCACCTTCACCGCCTTTGAGGATTTTAAAGCCGTCATTTACACTCATGTTTTTTACGGCATCTAAGAAAATGGGAGCCGCTTCAGATGCGGCATCTTCAGCCGCGCGATTCATTGTTGTCACTATTTGATCTACTTGTGACGCCATTCCCCAATCCATAGCACGTTGTTTCATTTTTTCGGCACTCGGCGGAAAAGGCAGTTTAATTTTTGCGTTTTCCAAAAAACCGTCTTTAACGGAAGTAGTGCTCACTGCATTTTTAACGCCAACAGATAGTGCCTCTTTCAGACCTGAAACTACCTCTTGATTCGTTAGGGAGTTTTGGGATGTAGATTGAGGCTCTGATTGCAAAACACTTACATTTTCTTCCAAAAGGCCGCAACCAAAAGCAGGCACTATAAAACCGGCAATAATTAATACTGATTTTCTCATAAGAATATTTTTTTCAAAAGTAGCTATTAAACCAATACGTTTTTACCGGAAAGGCGCTCACTGACGTTGGTTATGTTTTCCCCCACTTTTTCACAAGCATTCAACAGATCATTATATACCAGTCCGCTTCTGATATTGTAGTCCCCTTTTTCAATACTTTTATAATGTTCCTTTCCTACAGATTCTTTGTAGCGCATAATGTTGCGCTTCAATTCTTTTGCTACGGGAAGCAACTCGGCATTATCTGTATCGAGGTACTCATTCATCACCTTACCGGCTTCGTGGAGCATATTAAGCATTGTTTCAATAGAGTTGCGCTGCTCGGGTGTAAAGTAAATGCGTTCACTCATTTTGCGCTCCATCGTTAAACTCATTTGGTAAAACAAATCGCCGATACGTTCCAACTCACTAATGACACTTAACATCATCCTCACACGCTCAGAGGAGTCTGAAGTCAGTTCACCACGTGATACACGCATTAAATAATTGGCGATTTCAACCTCTACGCGGTCTGTGATATTCTCGTATTTTTTAATTTTACCCATTCGCTTATTCACGAACTTAACATCTTTCGAAGTAAACAACTCATCAAAATAGACGATGATTTTTTGCGTGAGCTTACCCAGTTTGGCGACCTCTTTTCGAGCTTCTAAAAGCGACAACTCGGGCGTCCCCATGGGGCCGCGTTCAATAAATTCCAAATTGTATTCTTCGTCTATTTTGCCCGTTCCCGGCACCAAGCGTGTTACCAATTTGGCAACAAAATCTGTAAGCCAAACAAAAACAAGCGTATTTAACAAGTTAAACCCCACATGAAACAGCGTAATGCCCCAAGGTGCCGATTGACGATAAGCCGAGCTTGTAACGGGCGAGTTGAGCGGACTTTCACCCGTAAGCAGATGCGTTAATGAGTCAATACCTTTCAAAAATAGCGGGAAAAAAATCAACATAATCAGCACTCCAAACACATTGAAAATAGAATGTGCTCTTGCTGCGCGTTTGGCATGAACATTCCCGATGTTCGCTGCTAAATTAGCCGTTACGGTAGTTCCGACATTCTCGCCCAGCACAATGGCAGCAGCTTGCTCAAAACCCAAAAGTCCATTCCCTGCCAGCACCAATGTAAGTACTAATGAGGCTGAGGAAGATTGTAAAATCACGGTAAACAGCGTGCCCAAAGCAACAAAAAGTAAAAACATCCAAAAGCTGTTCACTCCTACGTTATGAATGAGTTGAGCAACATCAGGAACTGCATCTGCATTGGGAATAGCCGCTTTAAGAGCTGAAATACCCAAAATAAAAATACCGAAACCAAATAATAAATCTGCAAGTGATTTAACCCTTGGATTATTGGCAAAAAGTAATGGTAACCCTAAAGCTATAAGAGGTAGCGCCCAATTTCCGGGGCCATAAGCTGAAAATCCGAAAAAAGCAATCAACACAGCCGTTGTAGTGGTGCCTATGTTTGCCCCCATAATAACCCCGATAGCTTGTCTCAAATTAAGCAACCCGGCATTCACAAAACTTACCATCATAATGGTGGTGGCCGATGAAGATTGGGTGATGACAGTGGTTAAAAAACCATTGATAATGCCGCTGAATTTTGTGGTAGTGAAATTGGAAAGGATACTCCGAATCCATGAAGCCGCTATACGTTGAGAGCCTTCACTCAGGGTTTTAATACCGTAAACAAAGAGCCCCAAAGAGCCCACAATAACAATTAAATCAAATATGGTTAAACTCATAGCGAGAATTTATGGTTCGCGAAAGTAAACAGTAGCTTCCAATCTAAACGCGCACAAAGTTATGTATTCATTAAGAATTCTCTTTCTCCAGTTATTTTGGTCAGAACCCCTTCAAATCGAGACCTCCCGTCAACTCATCGGTTCGGAGCAAAACGGTATAACAAAAAAATCTTGCAAACTCCAAAAGTTAAATTTATAATCAGCCGCACCTATCGATTCAGATTTCACGTATATTTGTTTTCATTAAAATAACTGCATGATTATGAAGCCAAAAATACCCCCTTTCACAAACTGCAAACCGACATGCAATTTGTTTTTACTTCAAACTCATTTGTATCGTGCTTCCATAGTGGTTGCCATTATACTTTTGAGTTTGCCCGCAGGAGCTCAACAACTCAAAGATTATTTCAGGAATGACTCTATCAAAGTAGAGGTTTTTGGAATTGACCGCAAGCACCCTTGGGCGGGCGGATTTAATTTACCTCAATTTTCGCCTATTGACCTCAACAATGATGGTTTTGATGATTTATTTGTATTTGACAGAGACGGGGGAAGAATTTACACATTTCTCAATGACGGCATTGCCGGTACGGCTTCATTTACATATGCACCTGAATTCGAAAAATTTTTCCCGGATATGGTGGATTGGGTCAAATTACGCGACTACAATTGTGACGGAAAACCGGATATTTTTACGAGAGCCAACCCCGGCGGTGGTGTAAGTGCCTATAAAAATATCACTCCTACAGGAGTGAACGATTCATTGGCATTTGAACTCAGCGTTTTTCAAATTCCCGCTATCTATTACGGAAATGTATCGCTGGCCTCTGTAAATTTTAATGATGTGCCCGATTTATATGACGTAGACGGTGACGGCGACTTAGATTTATTGGCTCATCACAGTGTAAATAGTCAAATTACGTGGTTTGAAAACGTAACAGATACCTGCGCAGATACTTTGATGTTTGAGTTCCACTCTGAATGTTACGGCGGCTTTTTCGAGTCGTTACAAACTTATCAAATTATTCTCGAAGACTCCTTCTGCATGAGCTTGCAATATACACCGGATGACCCCGGCAAACAACCGCCCCATTTAGGTGAAACTCCCGGCCACAAGCGAAACACACGCCACGTTGGAGGTACACTGTGCGCATGGGATCAAAATAATGACGGCCTTCCCGAATTATTAATTGGCGACTCAGAAGTAGATAATATAAAAGCGGTTTTTAATACCGGAACGCCTCAACAAGCTTACATGACTTCTAAAGATTCGGCATGGCCAAGCTCTAGTGTTTCCGTTAGTGCCCCGCACAAATCTGCAGCATTTACTTTTGATGTGAATAATGACGGACTTTTGGATATGCTGGTATCTCCTTCAGAAGCGCAAATCAGTGAAGATGTAAATAACGTGCTTTTGTACACAAATATTGGAGACTCCAATAATATGCAGTTCTCCTATACACGAAATAACTTCATCAACAGGCAAAGCATTGATCACGGTACAGGAAGTTATCCGCGTTTAATTGATGTAGATAACGATGGCCTTTTGGACTTGATTATTGGTAATACAGGCTTTTTAGATTCATTCAATTCTTTGCCGTTTTGGGTAAAACGCAACTCACAACTTTCCTATTTCAAAAACGTAGGCACTGCCCAAATTCCTTCATTTGAATTTGTGACCAACGATTTCTCCAATTTAGGTCAATATGAGTTTTACGGCATGTACCCGGCTTTTGGTGACCTTTCGGGGAACGGAATTCCTGATATGATTGCCGGTACTGTAAACGGTAGATTGAACTACTTTGAAAGCAATTCGCCCCAGGGAGCCCCACTCAATTATACGCTTACAGATTCCAACTTTATGGATATTCAAATTGATACCTACACACATCCTACATTGTACGATTTAAACGGTGACGGGCTTTTGGATATCATTACAGGAACTTACAACGGGAAAATCGCTTATTATCAAAACAAGGGAACCGCGCAAAACCCGCTATTTGATGATACGCCCGATAAAGACACTTTGGGCGGCATTAACTTCAGGCGTCCCGGAAACCGCGGTATGACAGCGCCCTATTTTGCGCCTTACCCAACAGACTCTTCAAGTATTAAATTGATTGTAGGCACCTTTAATCAAGGTATTCACATTTATGAATTACCCGGTGATCCGGTTAACGGAACCTACAATAAAACAGACTCCCTTAATCTCAAAGCTTCACAGGTTACGCCGGTTATTGGGAATATCGGCGGTGATGCTGCTCAAGAAATAATCTTTGGTCAACTCACAGGCGGCTTAACCTACATGCAAACACATGAAACCGTTATTGATACCACCCCCGACAATGACACCCTTGTTACAGGAGCGTGTTGCTTGCCCGATTTTACCTGCGAACAACAAACCGATAGTGCTTGCGCTGCTCTAAACGGAACCTATTTTGGAGATGATATATCTTGCGATAATGAAATAGTTGATTGTGAAAAACCGGCTGATGAAATTATCGGGGCTTGCTGTTTACCCGATAAATCTTGTACCGATGCTACAGACTCCACCTGTTTAGCTATGAACGGCGAGTTCCAAGGTGAAGGCACAAAATGCGAAGATGACTCTGTAAATTGCGATCCCAACACTGTTTCAAACTTAATTGACGAACAGCCACAGGTGAATATTTACCCCAATCCGGCCACTACCGAATTGAATGTGAATATTCAAAACGCAAACGGCGGGTCACGCATTGAAATCTATTCCGTAACCGGTCAAATACTCATTGATGTGAAAAGTAATTCCGACGGCAAAAGTGACTTCTCACAAAAATTTGACATCAGCGAATATCCCGCCGGGGTTTATCTGATTAAGGTTACCGGGAAGCAAATGAGTACTACCCAAAAGCTCATTAAACGCTAAACCAAAAAGGCATAAAAAAGCCCGGTTTACGCAAGTAAATCGGGCTTTTTTATTTCTCGAACATGTCTATCATGTAAAAATGTTGAACACATTGCCCTTTAACCTCAAGGTTTCTCGGCCTTCAATGGTTTCTTTTAAAATTAGTTTTTTGGCTTCGGGTGTTGACAAAACCTCATCTATACTCTTCACCGCTCCGGCCGGCACTCTGTTTTCCAAAAACAAATCCATCAACTCATCGCGCTTGTAACTACCGGCAGCACCTTGTAAAATCGTCAATAACGCTTTTCGGTTCTGAACGCGATTTGCATTTTCAGCAAAACGCTTATCATCAATTAAATAATTTATTTTCAGAACCTCACAAAGCTTCTCAAAATGATTCTGAGTTCCCGCGGCGAGTAAAATCTTACCACCATCAGCTGTAACGAGTAAATCTCCGTAAGGAGCAATATTAGGGTGTTGCGTTCCAATGGGTCGGGCAACCGCTCCGGCCATTAAAAAATTAGAGGCCGTATTCACCAAAGAAGCAAGTGCCGCCTCGTACAAACTCACGGTTATTCTTTTGGCCTTTTCATTACCGCATGCCTTTTGCCAA
>CAJXMT010000048.1 GCA_913056155.1 uncultured Cryomorphaceae bacterium | reverse complement strand
AATTTTCATTGAGATAATCGACTTCGAGTCTACCCGAAAAGCGAAAGGATGTTTCGCTGATTTTCAATTCGGTTAGTTCGTCTGTATCATGTTCATCCTCAATGTCGCCAAATATTTCCTCTATCACATCTTCAATGGTGACTAACCCGGCTGTACCCCCAAATTCGTCCAGTACAATAGCTATACTTCGCTTTTTACTGATGAGCATTTCCAATAATTCATTAGCGGGCATAGACTCAGGTACAACAGAAACAGGCAGTGTAACGCTTTTTATGGAATCCGGCTTTTTAAACATTTCTGAGGAGTGCACATAACCTATTGCATTGTCTATGTTATCTCTATAAATAATGATTTTGGAATATCCCGTTTCAATAAATTTTTGATGTAAGTCTTCCACACTGTCATGAACTTCAAAGGCAACAATCTCAGTGCGCGGAATCATACATTCCCTGGTTTTCACATTGGAAAAGTCCAAAGCATTTTGGAAAATTTGAACTTCAGCGTCCAGTTCATCGGCATCATCGCTCGATGAGGTTGCTTCTTTTACCAAATGGTCTAAATCCACCATACCAAATCGTATTTTGGCTGAGTTGGTAGAAACGCGCATCACGTATTTTAAAATCAGGTTTGAAATTGCAGAAACAATGTGTACCACCGGATACATGAGATAATAATACAGCACAACGGGAGCAGAGAAAAGTTTAAGAGCACCGTTCGGGTTTTTACTAAAAAGACTCTTAGGCAAAAACTCGGCAAAAATTAGAATGATTCCCGTGGATAAAATGGTTTGCACAATCAATAACACTCCCGCCGAGGTGATAAAACCCGAGAGTAATTCAGTGAGCAGGGCCCCCATGGCAATACCATAAACCACCAGGGCAATGTTATTACCCAAAAGCATGGAAGTAATAAACTTCCCGGGTACTTTCATGAATCTGCTGTAGAATTTACCCGATAAATCTCCTTGTTTTTTAGACAGTTCAATCTTGAGCTTGTTGGCCGATACAAAAGCAATTTCCATACCTGAAAAAAAAGCAGATGCCGCAACGGCCGGAAGAATCAATAAAAGAGAGTTAGTATCCATACACGCTAAATACGCGGTTCAAATCTAAGTAAAAAATCAAAGTACAGCCGCTTTGCCGGGTGTTTTTTCATTCCACAGTGCTTCAATGTGAAATTTTATTTCAACTGTCGGCGCTGTCCTTTTCCATTCGTTTCCTGAACCAACGGCGGATAACAAATAAAATAAAAGCCATAAAAGGAACAGATAATATAATAGGGTGGTCGTCATTTCCTTCAACAAAATAGAAGTAAATAACACCGGCGGCGCTCATTACCGAAACGGCCAGCCAAAAAACTTCCATAAATCTATTGTACCTCTTCATAATCTTTTTTCTTTTTCTTGGCGGCTTTTTCATTCCTCAATACTTATTATGCCTTTGATATCTTTTATGCTGTAACTCGAGAAATTCTCATTGGCCACCAATCCGTTACCGTATATAATTTCATCTTCAGTTGTGATTTTAACAAATGCATCTGACGTAATTTGCTCATCATTGCGGTTCCAAACCAAGTGTTCTGAATTTAAAATATCACCATCGATATTTACTACCTCCACATCGTCCTCGGCTGTCATTATACCGCGTTCTGAATAATATTTCGCGTAATTGGATGTAATGGTTGATTCTACCGTACCGCTGTCACTGTAAAATTCCACATCTATTCCGCTTTTAAATTCGCTGTACGAGTCATCGCCGCGATAGTAATTTTCCAAAAGAGGCGCTTTCAAACGTACTTTAACTTTGGCTGAATCACTGTAGTAAAGTGTGACATTTTCACTTACCTCATTCGGGAAATTATCACTGATGGTTACCTTTTCAATTTCGGCTTTTTCATTAGAACAGCTATGCAATGTCAGCAAGGCAATTGTGATGTTCAGAACCCTTAATACTCTGCGAAACAACAACGTGAATGTCTCAAAAAAACAGCGCGTATCAAAACGCAAAAAAGCAACCGATTCAAAAAGAACCGGTTGCTTGTACTGAGTTGTTGGGTTGTCATGTTTACTTGGTTTCAACGGTAACGGTTTCATTTATCCATCCGCCCACTTCAAAAGATTGCCCGTCAGTAATGTCTTCAAAAAAGCACTCTTGTTTATCGGGAAATTGTGCACGGGCAGAGCCTATTTTACGATTTGCCTTATCTGCCAATTCCGAATCTAAGCTTTTTGCTTTTTGATACTTCGGGATGGATGCCCAGTAGCCGCCGGCTTTCGCACACTTGGAGTCACCAACGCTTTTAGAACCGTAAAAATAGGCATCGCCGATATGCATATATGCCTCACCGTTATTGGGGTCTAAGCCCAATATTTTTTGACCGGCTTGTTTTACCTGAGGGTATTGTTTCAGCTGAAGGTAAGCTCCGGCCACATAGTGTAATGCAGATATTTTCTTTTCTGTGTCATCGCCCAACATATCAACAGCTTCATTTAAATAAGTTACCGCCTCTTGATACTCTTGCTTTTTTAAAAGCGCAACACCTATGCCGTATTTGGAATCGCCCGATGGTTGAACTTGATCGAGGTTTTTGCTCGCACTTAAGAAAAGATCTTCATCAGCGCAATTTTGCATTTCCAATAAATGAATAATATTGGACAAAAGGGCGGTATCTTTTGGGTTGCTTTCAAATTTTGGGGTAAAAATTTCCACTAAATCTGTACAAGTAGCTATTTTACCAAACAGTTGGTCAATGGCATCTTGAGCTTTTTGGTAGGAGTCACTGTCTTCCCCGCCCGCATTGGCATCAATAATAGAAGACAATTCGCTGTATAAATCCATAGCCTCTTCCTTTTCGATAACGCTTTTTGCCTGCAAAATGTAAGCGACTTGATAGAGGGCGGCAATAATACCGGCCTGCGTTTCATTTTTGGTGAGTTTGATGGATTCCCGCAACACATCATAAGCTTCTTTAAAATCGTCAGATGTTCCGTAACGAAGCATGTCGGTTCCTTTTCTTCCGAGCACATAGCCGCGTTGTCCAAAGTTTTCAATACGCAAGTCGTACATGAGTTTGAGTGAATCCAAGTAATTGGCTTGGGCTTCATCATTTCCTTCCGATTTGAATTCTTTCAATTTGTGATTGAGAATATTGGCACCGCGTATATATAAATTTTTACTGGCAGCCGGGCAAGTGGTAAGTGCTTCCAACATGGGGCGCAGCGCATCATCATAAGCTTTTTGATTGTAAAACTCTGTGTATAAAGACAGATACTTTAAACAATTCACACTGTCTTCCTCAGTTTCACCGTATTTCCCTTGTGCATTTGCCGATAGGGCAGTTGCAGTTACCAATAAGCCAAAAACTATTTTTTTGAAATTCATAAAAATGTATTCTTTCATGGAGTTATTTATTTAATCGATTGTGCATAAATCTTGCCGAAAGTATTAAAATGTTGAATTTGAATAGTGTAATAAGTTATTAATTAATACGTCGTTTTTGAAACCACTTGTCCCAAAAGCTCGGTGTTATAGATAAGCCGAGCATAAAACGGGTGTAATTTTCGGTGAATTCTGCACCTCCGCCCCTCACACCGTATTCTACCCCAAAATTTAAGGTTGTTGATAAGGTGGTGGTTGATCTCGAGGCTGTTAATGGTACAGAGAAACCTCCCGTTACCGCAAAGTCACTAAGTTGATTATCATCAATAACAATGCGTGTATCGGCATATCGCGCTCCCAAACGATAACGCATTAACTTAAATAAACCTCTTAAAGCTTGTTCGTTGGGGGTGTATTGCATTCCTGCAGAGTACACGTGTGATCCCGAGAGTTCTTCATTTGAGCCGCCTATGGAAAGTGATTGCCAGTCGATGTGGTCGTAATTGAAACCAATGATAAATCGGTTTTTCTTATTGATATTGGTGACTTCAATTGACCCTCCAAAACCGTATTCCATTGGAAGCGTTAAGTCAGTTGTATCACGTTGCTCCCGCACAACATCTTTGGGTTGGTTTCGACTGGAAAAAGCGGTTTGTGTGCGATTCATATTTAACTGAGCTTGCGGCATAAACGATGCACCTAAATTTAAATAAATGCGGTTGGCTTTTTTCTTGGTAAATAATTTTGTAATGTCTTTTTTGTAGTGCACACCCACATCAAAGTTCACATCTGAGGTTCGCATTTCACGCGTTATGACTGAATTGAATTGTTGCGCTTGGGCTCCCGTAAAAGCAACAGAAGTTGTCTGTTCCACAGGCCCCATAAAATAAAGGAGGTTGGCACCTACACTCAATCGGTTTGCTGAGTCTTTTACCGCTTCCCAACTTAAACCGCCGTGTATTTTTGATAAACCGCCCAAGCCTGTATAGCGGGTATTGGCAGTAGTAGAACCCACGTTTGTCGGGGAAGTAAAATCATAGCCCATTTCTGAGTAAGGTGTAATTCCCATTCCCCAACCTAATCGATCAGAAACAGGGAAACCCAATCCAAAGTATCTCAATCCCGCGTTGTCTGACTCCTGAATAACATCTCCTGTTTGACCTTGCGTTGTATTGTAAAACAGCCCCACATCATAAACCGTACTGCGTAAGTTGGAATAAGTAGCCGGATTGTTGGGATTCATCATAAATTCATCACTCATCCACCGGTTGGCACCGCCCATAGCAAAACTATTGACAAATCCCGTGCGCACCGGGTCTCCTACACCATACTGGGAATAAGGAGAGTGTGTTTGTGATTGAGAAAGTCCCAACAGTGGGGAAATTCCCGTACAAAGCATAAAGAAAAAGTATCTCACTTTAGATTTGATCATTCAAGATTTTGTTCAATCCTTCCGCTGTTAAAAACGGATTTGCAAAAGTGCGTTTTTTTAAGGCGTCTGCCAAGTATTTTGCGTCTCCGCCTGTTAAAATAACTTCAGCGCTTTGATGAAGTGCTGTAAACGTATCAATAAAGCCGTTTATTTCATGCAGGACCGCATTTATTGTTCCGGTTGTCATGCATTTTCGGGTACTTTTTGCGGGAAAACTTTGCATATTAAGATCTTCAACATGAGGTAAACCGGCTGTAAAAGTGTGCATACTCTTCAATCTCATTTGCAAACCCGGTGAAATGGCTCCGCCTTGATAAACATCATTTACTAAAACTTCATAGGTGATGCAACTCCCACAATCTACAGCCATTGCGGTTGAAGCGTGCTTTTGCAATCCTGCTGCCAGGGCAAGTCGGTCCAATCCCAAGGTTTCGGGAGTGTCGTAATTCAATTGAAAAGGCAGTTTCGTTTGCCGGGTAAGTTGAACCAAAAAGGGGAAATCTTTTTTGAGCTCGCTGTATATTTCATTTTGGTCAGAACCCACATTCGAATATATCCCGGCGGAAATATTTTCATCTTGAGTGAATGCGGTTAAAAGCGCGGGCATTTCCTCGGGAGCACAACGGATATTTTTTTTAAGCTCACCGTTTTGCCGGAATAGGTAGGCTTTTATAAAAGTATTGCCGCCGTCAATAATTAAATTCATGGTGCAAAGGTAATGTGCTGCCGCTTGAAAAGGAGATTGATTGGATGTTGAGTTTCTGTTTGGGCAAGCGGTGGAATTGCAGATGTATTTCACCGAGGTTGAGGGCTCTGACCAAGAGTATAAATGTGCCTAGTGAAACCGGGCGAAACTGTACCTTTGCTTGATAAAAATGAAGTATGGCAAAACGTGTTGTTTTAATGATTTTGGATGGATGGGGAATCGCAAAAAATAAGTCTGTATCGGCTATTGATAGAGCTGATACGCCTTTCGTGGATTCGCTGTGTAAAAAATATGTACACTCTAAATTGGTTACTCACGGTAATGCGGTGGGACTGCCTGAAGGCCAAATGGGCAATAGTGAAGTAGGGCACATGAATTTGGGTGCCGGAAGAATTGTGTATCAAGATTTGGAAAAACTGAATAGAGCGGCAAGTTCAGGAGAATTGGAATCCAATGCCGCGTTGCAAGATGCTTTGCAATATGCCACGCGAGAAAATAAAAATATTCATTTTATAGGTCTGCTGAGTGACGGAGGGGTTCACTCTCACAAAAATCACCTGTTGGAGTTAATCAAAATTGCACGTAAAAATTCCCCGAGGCCTATTTTTACTCATGCCTTTACCGATGGCCGTGATTGTGACCCCAAAAGCGGAGTGGGTTTTGTGAAGGAGTTGATGCAGGTAAATGCTGAGCATGAGGCTGAGTTAGCATCGGTTTGCGGGCGCTATTATGCGATGGATCGCGACTCGCGTTGGGAGCGTATTAAATTGGCATACCATGCCATGGTAAAAGGGGAGGGACAAGCTGTTAAAAATGTGATAGAAGCCATGGAAAACAGCTATGCGAGCGACATAACCGATGAGTTTTTAAAGCCTTTTATCGTTTTGAACAATCAAGGTAAACCGGCGGGTACAATACAACCGGGAGATGTAGTGATTAATTTTAATTTTCGTACAGATCGGGGCAGGCAAATTACACGGGCATTGACACAGGAGGACTTTCCGAATCATGATATGAAAAAACTGGATTTGCATTATGCTACCATGACGCGGTATGATGATACTTTTAAAAATGTGCAGGTGCTTTTCGAGAAGGATCATATTAAGAACACGCTGGGCGAGGTGCTGGAAAAGGCCGGAAAAACCCAATTGCGAATGGCTGAAACCGAAAAATATCCACACGTAACGTACTTTTTCTCCGGCGGACGGGAAGTCCCTTTTCAAGGTGAAACTCGATTGGTTATAAACTCCCCAAAAGTAGCTACTTACGATTTGCAACCCGAGATGAGTGCTTTTGAGGTACGCGATGAATTGATTGAAGAATTGAAAAGCAAAAAGCACGATTTCGTGTGTGTCAATTTTGCCAATCCGGATATGGTGGGCCATACCGGCGTTTTTGAGGCTGCGATAAAAGCTTGCGAAACGGTAGATGAGTGTGTAAAAGACAGTGTAACGGCCGGGTTAGAATCGGGATATGACTTTATTATTTTGGCCGATCACGGCAACAGTGATTGCCTCGTAAATCCTGACGGCACACCCAATACTGCACACACTATGAATCCCGTGCCTTGTATTTATGTTTCGAGCTCTGACCAAAAAATAAAAATTTCAAACGGTAAATTAGGTGATGTGGCACCCACCGTACTTCATTTAATGGAATTGCAAATACCCGAGGAGTTTACGGGAAATATTTTGGTGGAAGCCGATGGAACAGGGATGCTGAAAAGCCCCTCATCATGAAATTGAATGCGCATGGATAAAACTTATAGAGCGGGAAAAGCGTTCTTATGGTATAAATACTTTTTTCTTTTATGGATATAGAAAATATTGTGCATTTGGGCGTGTTTGATTTGAATTTGGCTGTTTTGCCCGGAGAAAAAATTCCGCTTCATATTTTTGAACCGCGTTACAAGCAACTGATAGCCGATTGCAAAACGAGTGATTCGCCTTTTTGTGTTCCCGTAAAAGGGAAAAAGGGAGATGACTCGTTGGCGTGTGTGGTGAAAATCAAATCGGTAGATGAAGTTTTAGAGGATGGTCGTATGAATATTACCGTTGAAGGGACGGGCTTGGCACGGGCAGTTTCTCCGTTTGAAAACCCGGTATCGCTTTACAATGAAATTCAAGCTGAAATGCTTGAATTACAGGAAAACAGGCAAGCTACAGCAGGTTTGCGTATCAGGTTTAACAATTACTGCGCTGCACTTGAGGTTGCCGATCTTTTCCCCTCAGATGCTCCTTTGAGCATTTACGAAATAGCCAATAGCATAGGCTTGAGTAATCGCCAGAAAAAGCGCTTTTTGAAAGCTCGCAATGCGGGTGATGTGCAGGAAAACATTTTACTCAATCACCTCAATATGTCGCGCATCATCATGATGCAGGAAGAAAAGGTAATTGACGGCTTAATTTTGAATTAACGCTGTTTACCGTTTCCCGGGATTTATTTAATTTGCAAAATGTTTAATCGTATCCTATTTGCGCTCCCTTTTTTTTTGACGAGTATTTTGCTTCAAGCTCAAGATACGAGCCGGTTTCACTTCGGCGTTCACACTCAAACCACTTTATCATTCACCGGGTGGCGACAAAGTGTAAATTTGGAATTTGTCACCGGAAATAATCGATTTTATGGCGGATCAGGTTTCAGCATCAGTGATACCTACTTTCCCGCCCACACTTCAAAAGGCTGGCAATTGGGCTACAGGCGTATTTTTGTACACGATAAAAACTGGATCAGCACGGCCGGGTTTCACATTCAATCCCTATACGGCGCTAAACAAAACGGCATTTATCCTCAAACTTATGAGGCTTTTTTGAATTACGGTCTCGGTTATACAGCCGGCAGATGGGCAATTGTTAACACATTGGGATTTGGAGGTTATGTAGAACGCTTTTACAATACCGGTTTCAGAGAAAAACAAACAATTGAGGGATATAACTTTATGTTGAACTTAATGGTGGGTTATACTTTTTAGCTTATGATATTGGTCAGAACCGTAATAGCGCCGCTGATTTTTTTGTTACTTACCGTCTCAAGTTGCCACCGTTTGGATGTAAAACCGGAAAAAGCGAAAAAGGTAAAAGTGATAGGTCACGGCGGGGCGGGATTCCAATCTCCTCGAAATCAATTGCCGCACAATTCGATGGAAAGCGGATTAAAGGCAGTGGAATTTTATGGTGCTCACGGTGTTGAGATGGATGTTCAATTGAGTAAAAGCGGGAGTTTTTGGATGTACCACGATCTAACATTGGAGACTCAAACACAGTGTATGGGTTGTGTCATTCAAAAAACGGACAATCAACTCGCTAATTGCCGATTTAATAATGATGTTCAAGTAAATGTTTGGAACGGTCCGTACGCATTGAAACCTGCAGCAAAATTAATTCACAACCTCAATTTACATAAGGAGTCGCCCGTACTTATTATAGACGTTCGGTCAACACCTGTTTGCAGTGATTTTGATCGTGCGCAGTTGATCAATCAAACGGCTGAGCAGATTTCATTTATTCAAAACACCTATAATGATGCAAGTAAGCTCTATTTTATATTGCGCGATAAGCTTTTAGCGGAGCAAGTGGCGGGTATGAACGCCCAAGTTCAAATACTGTTAGAAGTTCCTTTCAGCCAAACTAATCTTGAATTCATGAAGCGTAATGGTTTGAGCGGTGTATCTTTCCATAATCGAGATTTGCAAAAATCACAAGTGGAACACCTTCAAAATGAAGGATTCTTGGTGTGTCTGTTCGGAGCCAAAACTCAAAGCAGTATTCCACAGGCAATCAATAAATCTCCCGATTTTCTCATCACCGATAATATACCGCTAACGTTAAATGTTTTGAAAGCTGCACGTGATTAGAGGCACAAACCGGGCGCAACAGGAAGGGGATAAAAACGTAAATTTGTCACATGAAAAAGTTTACGACCAATCATTTCATCACCGGTGTTTTGATTTTATTTTTGGCAGCTTTCATCGGATTGAAATTTTATGAACCCGATTTCGAAGAAGATGCCGAAGGAGGCATTCAATTTCATAAAGGTAGTTTTAAAGAAGCTGTGGAGCAAGCGCGGGAAGAGGATAAGCTGATTTTTATGGATGTTTACGCCACGTGGTGCGGTCCGTGTAAAATGCTGAAATTAAACACTTTTTCGACGGAATCTGCCGGTGACTTTTTCAATCAAAATTTTATTAACCTCTCTATAGATGGTGAAAAAGGGCACGGTATAAAAATCGCAAGAACATACGGAGTTGAGGCTTATCCCTCACTTTTTATTATTGATCCGCATACGTTGAAGCCGGTTGAAAAAACGACCGGATTTAAAACGAGCGGACAGTTGATCAGCTTTGCCGAGAAACATTTGGCCGCGGGCAGTTGAAAGGGTGGCGGTGTACTCAAGTTGAATCAATTGAATTGTCGCAAAAAAAATAGGGCATGAAGCCCTATCTGATAAATTTCTCATGTTTACGGCGCAGCGTTGAGGCTTATAAAAAAGCGATGAAGATGAGCAAGTGAACGAATTCACTCACGTTGAACCCCAAGTATTCCAAAGCCATTAGGATAGCCAAAACAGTTGCTCCCACGTATAATTTGTTTCCCATAATGATTTGCATTAAAAAGTGTAACCCAGGGTTCCTTGTAACCAAGCATTTTTGTAGCGGGGCGTGTTTGATGAGCCGTCGCCGTTGTTGTGTTGGAGATCCCATCCCAATCGCGCTCCCAGCGTGATGTTTTTTATGTTGATATCTACTCCCGACACTATACCGAATATGTTCTTGCGAATATTGTCATTTTCAAACTCCTGTTCTTGTTCGTAACTGAAGGCGGTGTTTTCAAACTTGTCTTTTTGATTCAACAAGTAAGAGTATTGAGGGCCGGCGACTATGGTGAGGAATTCTGTTGGTTTTAAAGCGATTTGCAGCGGTACATCCAAGTAATTGGTGGTTCTGCTGAATTGATAACTATTGCCAAACAGTGAGCCTTCGCCTTTGAACCCTTTTTGGGAGAAGAGAATTTCAGGTTGAAGACCGATATATTTTCCGATCGGAATGCGCAAATAAGCTCCACCCGCAAACCCTGCTTTAGCATCGGCTACAAATTCTTCGCTTCCTTCGTTATATACATTTGAGCGGTTAATTCCTATCTTCCAGCCGAACTGTAAGGTCTCGCGGATGTCGGTTTTTTCATCTTGTGCCGTCACTGCCCCGGTTAATGTCATTAAAGCAATAGCGGTTATGAGTTTGATTGTTTTCATTGATGACTGTTTTTTATTGAGGTTTTCTTATTTTAGGGTGCAAAGATTGGTTTTATATAAAAATAAAGGGTTACATATTTAATAAAGGAACTTACATGAATCACACTTTACATGGCTCCGGGGGTCTTCAAGCATGAGATGAGATTTTTACGGGATGAGTATTAATGTTGGCACTTGACATGAGCGCATATCGCGGTTGCGGTCACGGGTGAAGTAGCGTCGTGTTTAGATTAACAAATACATCAATTCTGCTCCGCTTTACAATACGAAAGAAAAGTACAAGGCTGTGGGAGTTTAGACCTGAGATATAGGAATGGAAAAGGTGATAAAATTGGAAATGTCAGCCTTCTTGGCAATAGATTGATACAAACAAAAAAAGCCGATACTCGGTGAGTATCGGCTTGAATATTTTGAAATTACGTCAGCAAAAAATTACTTGCCGATGAATTCTTTTACTTTTGAGTTGGGTACAATTTTTTCTTCAAAAGCGTACGCACCTGTTTTGGGTGACTTTACCGCTTTGATTACTTTGGTGAGGTCTTTTGCTCCGCCTCCTTTGCCCAAAGTTGCTACAGTTTTCTTTGCCATATCTTATATTATTTAATCTCTTTGTGAAGGGTAACCTTCCTCAAGATGGGATTATACTTTTTGATTTCTAAACGATCGGGAGTATTTTTGCGATTTTTAGTCGTAATGTAACGCGAAGTTCCTTTTTGACCTGAGTCTTTGTGCTCGGTACACTCCAAGATAACCTGTACTCTGTTTCCTTTTTTCTTAGCCATAACTAATTTTCTTTTTAGCCTTTATAATACCCTTTGGCTTTTGCATCTTTAAGGCACGCCGCCAAGCCCTTTTTGTTGATGTTGCGGATTCCTGATGCAGACACTTTGAGCGTCAGCCATTTATCTTCTTCAGGAAGATAAAATTTCTTTGATTGTAAGTTGGGCTTAAAAACGCGCTTGGTTTTTCGCATTGAGTGTGAAACGTTGTTTCCCACAATTACTTTCTTACCCGTGATTTGACATATATTCGACATAACTTTTTGCTTTTCAAAATAGGGCTGCAAATATAAAACATTTAATGCGACTCTATATAGTTTGTTTCAAAATTTCTTTTCGCACCCTGTTTAGCGCCTCAAGTGCTGTTTTTGAGATATTTCTGCCTCTGTCGTTACCAAATAAAAATTTGCGACTCACAATATTTTCTTTTCCCGCAATGGCAATCCACACCGTGCCCACCGGTTTCTCCTCGGTTCCGCCGTCCGGACCGGCTATTCCGCTCGTTGCTACGCCAAAATCGGTATTGAGTTTTTGCTTCACACCAAGTGCCATTTCAACTACGGTTTGCTCACTTACGGCGCCGTATTGTGTTAATGTGGATTCTTTAACGCCTAACAGCTCTTGTTTCACGAGGTTGTCATAGGCAATGATGGAACCTTTAAAGTACCTGCTGCTCCCGGGAACGGAGGTAAGCATTTGGGCTATTGTGCCACCTGTACAACTCTCGGCAGTACTGATACTCAGTTTATTTTCAACAAGTAATTGACCCAACACTTGCTCTATGGTATCTTCGTCATAACCATAAATAATGTCGCCGAGGAGTTGTTCCAATTCGCGAACTTTTTTGTCAATTTTACTTTTCAAGAAATGTTCATCGTCCCCAACGGCGCTCAACCGTAAACGCACCTTACCGGGAGAGGGCAAATAGGCCAGTTTAATTTCATCCAAACTCAATGAGTCTTCCCATTTGTTGATAATCCCCATGAGTCGGCTTTCACCCACTCCTTGAGTCAAAACGGTTTTGTTGTAAACAAAGGAGGTGTCGAAGTATTCTTCGATCCAAGGTAAAAAGTAGTCATTCATCAAGGACTTCATTTCATAGGGAACACCGGGCAGCGAGATAAAAACTTTATCGTTGTCTTGAATCCACTGCCCGGGGGCGGTGCCCAGTTTATTAACCGCTACTCGGGCTTTTTTCAGAACCAGAGCTTGGTCGCGGTTTACGTCTAACAGCTGTTTTCCCTTAGATTCAAAATAGCGTTTTACGGCGTTCAATACCCGCTTATCCGTAACGAAATCATCATCGAAGTATTCACAAAGTGTACGTTTGGTGATATCGTCTCGGGTTGGCCCCAATCCGCCTGTCATGATAATTAAATCTGCTCGATCTCGGGCTTGATTAAGCGCCTCAAAGATATGGTCGCGTTTGTCGGAAATGGAGGTGATTTGATTGACCAAAATTCCTTCTTCGTTCAGTTTTTTGGCCAAAAAGGCCGAGTTGGTGTCAATGACTTGTCCAATTAATATTTCGTCGCCTATGGTGATGATTTCTGCCTGCATGCCGCAAAGATATTACGATGTAAAGGGGACAGGTAATAAATGGCGGTTATTTTTTTGAGTAGAACTTCAACGTTTAGTTGTTACTTGATCTGCTTTTATTTGGGCAGCGACCGGAGGTTGAAGATATATTCCTGTTAACTAAAAGAGTATTTTGTTAGATAGCGTAGTTTTGATTTTAGATAGTATTCTTACTTCATTTTATGTGCGTGTGAATCAGTTAAAAACTTAATCAGTTTCGTGAAGCAGGAACATGTTTTTACTATTGGATACAAGGTTAAATATTAACTTGGCCGATATTTAGGTTTGACACTTGCTGTCATTATTTCATAATATTAGTGATTGAAATTCCGATATAAAGTTTATTTTTCTTTTGTCCACTTTTTGCCTTGACGCAAAAAGGGACGAAAAAAGTCAAGGTTTCCGGAGGCAAATACCGATAGAAAAGCTACGAAATCACAGATTTCTTGTTTTCTAATCGATACCGTGTGTTCTCCGGGCTGCGTGCTAATTCCTCCTATCGTCGGAACGCATCTACGCCCTGCGAAACACCTTTTGCTGACCGTAAACCAAAAGCACATAGGCTCAGCCGGTACATGATGTTCACTTTTCCGGCACATAGGTTCTGCATTTTGAAATTACCATTTTACACAAGTGTGGTGATTGATATAAAAGCATATAAGAATTTGTTGATATTATTCGCTTTACATAATGCAAAATTTGCAGGCGCAGCCGTAGGCTACAGCTAAAAATTTCAACGCTGTATAAAGTGGAAAAGGATTCTAATTCCTAAGCTTTCTTATTGGTCCGCACACTATCACTCCCTTCTCATAACAGATACCTCAAGCGGCAAAACGATGAAGTATAATTTACCGTAATGCTATTACCACAGGTTAATTCCAATATCTAATTTGGCAACACAACTCTGTATTGAAGAGGTTCTGTTCGGTATTCTTTACAAACAGGCATCCCCAAATTTCAGTTCCTACTATCGGCTAAACCAATCCTGTTATCTTTGCCAATCACTAAATAACGACATGAAAAATTCACTTTCATTACTCCTTTGTGCAGTGCTGTTAGCAAGCTGCGGCGAGTTAAGACAAAAAGAGGCCGATTTAATTCTGCACAATGCTACCGTGTACACCGTAAATACTGCCTTTACCAAGGCAGAAGCCGTGGCGGTGAAAAACGGTAAAATCATTGACGTGGGGGCTGAACGCGAAATTCTGAATCGCTATCAGTCTCAAAATAAAATAGACTGCAAGCGCGCTTTTGTATATCCCGGACTCCACACTGAGGTGTATGCGCGCTTTCAAAAAGATTTTGACATGCCGGCTCTCAATAAACTTGCTGAATCCGGTGTAACTTCAACGGCAATTTACGGCGGGAAAAAACTGCCGGCTTTGCTGCGTGCCGACTCCTCGGTTCTGACCAAAAACACAACCTACTACCCGGCTGATGTGGAAACTTTTGAGCGTTTACATGACGATGCCGAGCGCCGATACAACCTCAGCGGTATTTTTACCGAAAATTTGAAACGCGTAAAAATCAACGAAACCATAACTAAGGGAATTCCGCTTCATGTATATCAATCTCCCGCCGATACTGCTTTAAAAGTGCTTGCTCAATATGTTTCAGGAACAAATGATGAACGCCGTGCACTGCATATTAAACCCAATGACAATTTGGAACACAAAGGGCTTTTACGACAAAATACCGTGATTCCGGCCGCTCATTATTTACACAAACAGTTACCCGAATTACTTGAGGAGAATAAAATTTTGGTGCTTACAGGCGGCAAGCCCATAGAGCGTTTCCAAGGAGCTGTTGCGAGCAGACTTACACCGCGCGACGCACTGCGTGCACTTACAATTTGGCCCGCTATCCTGCATTTTAACGAGAGTAAAACAGGCAGTATAGAAAAGGGGAAAAATGCCGATTTTACGATTTTAAACACCGACTTAGTCGGTGAAAATCAAGTGACGCCCAAAGTGCTTTACACCATTATTCACGGCAAAACAGTTTACAAACATGATTAAAACAATAGGGCTTTTTATGGTAGTTTTTACATTGAGTGCGGCTCAGGCGCAAAAGGTAAATCCGGCCGATTATTTTTCCATTGAGGAATTAAAAGCTGCACAA
Source organism: uncultured Cryomorphaceae bacterium (assembly GCA_913056155.1). Taxonomy (GTDB): domain Bacteria; phylum Bacteroidota; class Bacteroidia; order Flavobacteriales_G; family Salibacteraceae; genus Salibacter. The sequence goes on along the minus strand of CAJXMT010000048.1, from coordinate 922 downwards.
ACAGCGGATGAGCACAACTCATTAAGTGAAGTTGAAAAACAAACCATTGCGGTCATGAACTTGGCGCGATTATACCCCAAAAAATTCGCCCGTGAATATTTGCCGGCGGTAGTGGAAAAATCGGAGCGTTTAAAACCGGGCGCTGCTTATGAGGAACTGATTGAGGAACTTTTATCACATAAACCCGGCTCACCTTTACTGCCCGATGATTTCCTATACAAACATGCACGTACGCACGCGAAAGACATGGGAACAAGCGCAAAAAGCGGGCATAACTCATCGGGCGGCAAAACATTTATCATGCGCATGGCTCCCATGGAAAAGCGTTACCAAGGCGTTGCCGAAAATTGCCAATACGGTTTTAAAGACGCCGCTGAAATTGTAGTGGATTTACTCATTGACAAGGGTGTGCCGAGTCGCGGACACCGTAAAAATATTCTAGACCCCCTTTTTAATCGGGTGGGCGTTTCCTTTGAACCGCATAAAAAGTTTGAGTTTAACAGCGTTCATATTTTTGCCGCTGAATGATTTGAAAACTGCGCTCGGCGTTATTGAGGACAACCGAATTTATTTACCCGCTCCCGTCCCCTTTTTAATCCCCGAAAAAGACCAATCGCCGCCCCGTTTTTCGCATCGCGCGCCGGGCCACTTCATCGCTTGCATAAAATAACTTTTTTGCGGGAAAAAATTCGTGTGTAAATCAAAAGTATAGCGATTGTACCGTTGGCAAGGCACCGTTACCAAAAGCTTGTAACCCGCAACGCGTTTTACCTCATTCACGGCAGCATCTAAATTAATCACGTGCTCCAAAGTGTGGTTACAAATTACCACATCATACTCACCGTCCTGAAACGGCAATGATTCAATATTGGCACTCACGGTTTTAATGTCATCATGATTCACCTCAGGTAAAATATCGGCG
>CAJXMT010000047.1 GCA_913056155.1 uncultured Cryomorphaceae bacterium | reverse complement strand
GCTGTGGCCGGCATTCGAGTGCCGGTGACCGGTATTATCGATTACAGAGATGCAACGCGCAAAATGCTGGATGCCGTGATTCAATCCAATTCACAAAGTAATTTGGTGTTTGGTGAGGCTGCCGTCGATTTTACTCCCGTGGGTTCTAAAACGTGCATCACCACGACCCGAAACACCTATACTGCCGATCATATGGTTTTTTGCGGCGGTTTACAAGCCGACAGATTAGCCAAAAAAGACGGCATTAAACTCCAAGAAAAAGTGTTGGGTTTTCGAGGCGATTACTATGAACTTACAGATCAAGCCAAACACAAAGTAAACCACCTGATATATCCTGTTCCCAATCCCGAATTTCCTTTTTTGGGCGTTCACTTTACGCGCATGACCAACGGCGAAATTGAGTGCGGCCCCAACGCTGTTTTTACTTTTAAACGAGAAGGTTACGGCAAAACTGATTTTAATTGGAAAGATACTGTCGATGCCCTCACCTACTCGGGAACGTGGCAACTGTTTTTCAAAAACATGAAATTCGGTATTGACGAATACCGTCGTGCATTTTCGAAAAAACTTTTCTTAAAAACGCTGCAGCGCCTTATTCCCGATTTACAACTCGAAGACCTCAAGCCGGGGCGCAGCGGAGTAAGGGCTTTATTACTGAAACAAGACGGCGATACCAAAGACGATTTTAAAATTGTGTACAACGAAAGAAGCATTCACGTGCTCAACGCCCCTTCACCCGCAGCAACGGCATCCTTGGCCATAGGCGATGATGTGTGCGACATGGCACGTGATCATTTCGGCTGGCATTAAACTCAATAAAAAAAAGCCGCACCTCGGCAGCCATGCCAAAATGCGACTTCTGTGTTTTTTCAGGCCGGTTTATTCGCCGTCTTCCAATCTTTTAATTTGGTAATCGAGCATTTCGTTGATCAATTTCAACTCTTCAGGAGTTAATGAAGGGTTGCTTTTAGCCTGCCGATTCAAAAACTCATACAAATCTTTCCGCTTGATTTCATAAGCGATAAAAGCCGTGTATTCGCCCTCCTCATTTAAATACTTGCGCTCACCTATTTTACGTAACTCACCAATTTGCGTATTGGTAATGGCACGGGTTAAACTTTGAAACTTGCCCGTTATTTCGGCTTTGTTCTCATAAGATGTTTCAGAAACGTAATCATCAGCCAGCTCTTTAATTCGGCTGTCTGCTTGTGCTGCCAACTCAGCACGTGCCCGTACCTGTGCACGCTGCAACGCTATGCGTTCTTGCCTGCTTTGCCCCTGCCCCACAGCACGGTAAAACCTGCGATTTGACTCGTACTTATTGCCTTCAAAAGGTCCTTTTACCCGATCGCCAAACGGGCTCGATTTACAACCTGTGAAAAGAATCATAAACGCCGGTATCAAAAATAAAGCTATTCTCATAATTATTCCGTTTTTGCTTTCATCTCAAAATATTGTGCCAAAGGTATTACAAAGCATTTTTATATTTTTCAATTCGCAAAATCATCTTCTCTCGAATAACGTTTTACGGCTGAGGCTATGTGCGGTTCTGACCAAAAAAAACCGCCCCAAGAAAATGGGGATGGTTTTGCAATCAAAAAATATCTATAATTAATAACGCGTTTGCAGTCCTATCCCGTTGAATGCGCTCAAATCATCATCATCAACAAAAACTGTGTCGCCCCCTTTGGCGATGTTGCGCTCAATGATTTCATCTATGATATCGTCAATTACGCCCTTTTCCCGTTTGGACTCTTCATCACTTAACTCAATAGAATCGCCTTTAATCACGGCGGGTTGAAACAGCCCCCGCCTCACAAAAAGTGTTTCGCCCCTGCCTTCATTTACAGCTCTCCAAATGTCGTTAAAATCACTCAAAAATGTACCTTGATCAACTGCCTGTTTCAACTCAGCAATACGTCGAGCATTTTGTTCTTCCACATTAGAGTGAACCACTTTCCATGCATCTGCTGTGATTTTTTCAGCCTTTTCATCTTCGTGACCGGGATTAATACGTCCTATGATTTGTCCGGGATTATCGCTTATCTTTTTAAAGTGTTGAAAGTTGCGTTCTTCCGTAGCAACAACAAGTGGAAGTTTACGAGAGCCGGAAGCGGTTTGAAATTCTTTATCCACGCGATTAAAAAACTCTTCATATTGGTTATCTGTTCCCTTGTTTGTGCTCAATTGATGCTTATCTGTAGAGTAGTGTGTATCATTTTCAAAAGGAAACGCATCCGTTTCAAACTCTTTAACGAGCTTGTTGTTGAAAGCCTCTATTAAACGTGCATTTTTACGGCTCAATACCAACACATAAAAGTTCTCTTGTTCGTGAAGTGCCCTGATAATATCTCGAGTTGCAAAATTATTATCAATGATAACGCGGTCTTGAACAGCGATGGGTAGCCGTACAAAATCTTTAATATTTTCATTGGCAAATACCAATAAACTCTCTTTATTGTAAGAGTGATCAATTTTTTCCGCTGCTACTTTTAAATGGTCAAAAATGGCTCCTGCCTTGCGTTTATCAAACTCTTTCAGCAACCCGACCTCGGCTTCTTTAAGTAAATTTTTTAGCGTAATTGGATCTCTGTCGTTATCCGGAGCGGTGCGATGCGTATTCATAATGAGCGTTACACAACCTTCGGCTTGAATGTCTTTGATTTTATTTAATATATCTATCATGAATCTTGAAATTAATTTGGACAAAAATACAATTTCAAACGTTAGAAAAAGCTGACTTCTGTCATGCAAGACGGCTCAATAAAGGATTTACCACCTCACCGGTGCTATTCCGCGTTTTTTCAAAAAAGCATTAGCCGAACTAAAATGTTTACATCCAAACCAGCCCCCGCGATTGGCACTCAACGGAGAAGGATGATTAGCTTCTAAAATTAAATGTTGCGGAGCCGTGATGAGCTTCTTCTTTTTTTTGGCATCACCGCCCCAAAGCATAAAAACAACGGGGTTTTTAAAAGTATTTATTTGAGTCAGAACCGCATTTGTAAACGTTTCCCAACCCCTTTTGCGGTGCGAACCGGCAGTTCCTCCTTTTACCGTTAAAACAGTATTTAAAAGGAGTACGCCTTGATTTGCCCAAGCGTATAAATCGCCGGCAGATAATTGTGATTCCCCGCAATCATGTTCAACTTCCTTAAAAATATTCCTCAATGAACGCGGTATTTTCATATGGGGATTTACCGAAAAAGCCAACCCGTTGGCTTGTCCTTTACCGTGATAAGGGTCTTGCCCCAAAATCACGACTTTAACATCTTTGGGGTGACAGCGTTTAAACGCCTCAAAAACATGATGCTTGGGTGGGTAACAAGTCCAACCCTTATATTCGCGCTCTACAAACTGATCCAATTTGATAAAATAAGATTCCTGAAATTCCTCCCGCAACAATTGATACCAAGCGTCGCTCGCCGATTTTAATGTGTCTTTTAAGTACATATTCTACAATTGAGCGTTTACGGCCTTGATGAAATCACAGGTCAGGTATGACAACAATTTACCGGTAAGTGACGCGGGTTGGGGTAAATTTTCCGGGGCTGCCTCACAAATATGTAAATACTCGGGAATACTTCGCGAGGCAAAAAAATGAATGTACTGCCGGGCATTTTCAGGTGTAATTCCCGAGGGCGTTAAAGCACTTACAGGCATATTTTTTACGGCATCTAAATCGAGTTCTATACCGTAGTTACCTTCCACGTGAAGATAAGCATCTTCAAAAGCGCGTTCTAAAGAAAGCGTTTGCCTGATTGCAATATCTTCAAAAAAGGAAAAGTGTAAATCGGGACGTGTTATTTCCATTGATATGAGATTATCCTCAGAGTTGTACCCCTCGTGAAGCGCTATCACCGCATATTTTTTCAAATATTTTCGATTGTAGGCATAACTAAACCCATTTCCGCTGTGTCGCCCTTCCAAGGTGCGAAAATCACTATGCGGATCACAGTTTACCGTATTTAAAGGCTTTTCCGCTGCTTGGGAACAACCTTTTAATAAACCGTACGCATTATTATGCCCGCCGCCGATTGCAATGGGAATTTTACCCGCTTTTTTTACGGCGTAAACCCACTCTGCTACCGCCTCATCTATTTGAGCCGTTATTCTTCTCAGCTTCTCCACAAGGGCTTGATCATTCGTACTTTCTTGAATTTGAGACAAATCCAATTCGCCTGCAACAATAATCTCATCACCGGATAAAAACCGATTCGATTGTACATTTAAAAACGCCTTCAAAAACGGAATCCACGACCGAGAGGCGCCCGGCACGCCTAAATTTGCTCGCACTCCAATATCTTCGGGTATCCCAAAAACAACATACTTCCCCGGCGCATCGCGCAAATCAGCTGCGGCACTGCCGTTTAAAAATTGTGCTTGCTCTCCCAACTTCTTTTCTCCGTGTCGCTTCTTAATGAGTTTGACAGCCTCATCTTTTTTGAGTAATTTCATCATTTTTATTTCATACCGTTTTTTTATAAATAGACTATAACCTCCGGCTCGATAGACAAGTGCGAAATTACATAAAATTGATTGCATTAAATTTTACACAAATACGTAAAATTTAAGACAATATCCCACCAATTAAGCGGTTCGCAAGCACATAAAAACTAATTTTGCACCGAAGAAAAACAATTCTATATGCTGACATTGCTCCGAAAGGAAGTCGCTTCATTCTTAAATTCTCTCATCGGTTATATTGTAATAGCCGTATTTTTAATCGCTATTTCACTTTTCATGTGGGTTTTTCCCGGCAACTACAATGTCATTGAATCGGGATACGCCAACATAGATACGCTATTTATTATTGCACCGTGGGTTTTTATGTTTTTAGCCCCTGCGGTTACCATGCGAAGTTTTTCTGAAGAACAGCGAACAGGAACTTTTGAACTTTTAGCCACCAAACCCCTCACAGATTGGCAAATTATTTTAGCCAAATACGGCGCGGGGTTTTCATTAATTCTTTTTAGTTTAATTCCCACACTCGTCTATTATTACACCGTTTACATCTATGGTTCAGAACCCGGTAACATTGACAGTGGCGCCACTTGGGGCTCCTACATTGGTTTATTGTTTTTGGGCGGCACTTTTGTGGCAATAGGTGTTTTTGCCTCCTCACTTTCTCCCAATCAAATCGTTTCCTTTATAATTGCTGTATTCCTCTCCTTTTTCGTGTATGTGGGTTTTGAACAAATTGCTAACTTCGAACTATTCGGCAGCCTAGATAGTTTGATATTATCTTTGGGAATCAATGAGCACTATATATCGATCAGCCGAGGTGTTATTGATACGCGAGATGTACTTTACTTCATGAGTGTAATAGCCGTATTTCTCCTATTTACCAAATTCAAACTGCAAAGTCGTAACCGGTAACTTTTATGAGTAAAGAAAAAAAGCATACAAATTACAGCGCGGACAAAAAGCGAGATGACATCATTCAACTGCTCAGCGGTTTACTGATTATTATACTCCTGAATTATTTGGGTTCATTTGCCTTTGACCGTATTGATTTAACCGCCGACAAACGCTACTCCCTAACGCCACCCACTGTTGATAAGCTCAACAACTTAGAAGACATTATCACCATTAAAGTTTATCTCGCGGGAGATTTACCCGCCCATTACAAACGCTTACAAGATGCAACCAAAGAACTATTAGACGAATTGAGAGCCTACGCAGGAGATCAAATACAATATGAATTTGTTGATCCCTCAGCCAAGGAAGATGAGAAAAAGAGAAAGGCCTTTTATCAAGAGCTTTCAGATCGAGGTTTAAAATACACCAATATTCGCACTCGAGAAATTGACAAGCAGAGTGAGCAAATTATATTTCCCGGTGCTATACTCACCTACCGCGATAAAGAATTACCGCTTCAACTCATGCAAAGCAGTTATGACGCGCCGCCCGAGGTGATGGTAAATAACTCCATACAACAATTGGAGTACGGTGTAATGAGCACCGTAAAAAAGCTTACTCAATATGCTAAAAAACGTGTGGGTATAGTACAAGGTCACGGAGAAGCCAACGATCTGGAATTGGCAGATATCTCCAAGTCCCTCAATGATTTTTATATAGTGGAACCCGTTGAAATTGAAGGCAAATTGGATGCACTCAAACTCTACAACGCCATTATTATTGCCGGTCCCGACAGCGCTTACAATGAGAAAGATAAATACATGATAGACCAGTTTATCATGCGGGGAGGCAAAGTCATGTGGTTTGTAGAACCCGTTGAGGTCAATATGGATAGCATCAGAAAAAACGGGATTACAATGGCGCTTCCGAGAGAACTCAATTTACGCGATCAACTATTTAAATACGGAGCCCGCATAAACAGTAATTTAGTTCTGGATTTGCAATCCATGGAAATCCCCATCGTTACGGGTATGGTGGGGAACAGACCCCGTCAAGAAATGTTTGCTTGGCCTTATTTCCCGCGTGTCACCCCTACCTCGAAGCATCCCATCGTGAATAACCTGGACGCCATTAAAATGCAATTCACCTCTTCCATTGATTTTGTGGGCAATCAAGGAGATTCCATCACGAAAACACCACTACTCACAACATCACAATATTCCAAAGTTGCCAATGCACCGCACCGTGTGGCTCTTAATATATTGAGGAACCCGCCCGATCCCAAGCAATACAACAACCCCCACCAAAACGTAGCCGTTTTACTGGAAGGTAAATTTGAATCCTTGTTTAAAAACAGAATAGCAAAAGCCATTGCCGAAAATCCTGAATTTCGATTTCAAGAACAAAGTTTGCCCACTTCGATGATTATTGCATCAGATGTGAGTTTAATTAAAAATGAAATTGATGACAGAAAAGAAATATATTACGACTTGGGCTACGATCGATACTCAAAGCATGTTTACGCTAACAAACAATTCGTTCTTAACGGGTTAAACTACCTACTCGACAACGACGGACTTATCAATGCCCGAGCCAAAACATTTAAATTAAGACTTTTAGATAAACAAAGAATTCAATCAGATAAGCGCAATATCCAAATTCTCAACACCGCACTTCCGGTAGTACTCATTCTCCTTTTTGGAATTGTGCGTCATTTTATCAGGAAGAAAATCTACACGTGAGAAATATGAAAAAAAGAACAACATTATTCAGCATCATTTTACTTATCATATTGGCGGTTGCTGCCGTATATTTCAGTCAGAACCAATCCTACAGCACCTTTAAAGGAGATGATCAAGAGTTTGCGGTAAAAGATACACAAAACATCACCAAAATATTTTTGGCTGATAAAAACGAAAACCGAATTACATTGGATCGCGAAAATGCCGGGAATTGGGTGGTAAATAAAAACTATGAGGCTCGTCAATCAGGCGTAACAATGCTTTTGGAGACACTGAAAGAACTTAAGGTTTACGCACCGGTTTCCAAGTCGCGCTATGAAACGGTTCTGAAAAAAATTGCCCAATCCGGGATAAAAGTTGAAATTTACAAAGGATCCAACCAACCGACTAAAACACTTTATGTAGGATCCTCTAATATGGATCACACCGGGAACTACATGTTAATTGATGGAGCTCAAAAACCCTACGTTGTTCATATAGAGGGATTTCACGGTTATTTAACTCCCCGATTTATTACGAGAGAAGCAGATTGGCGCACAAAAAACATTTGGAACTATTCATTTGGTGAAATTGCTGAAATTGAAATTTCGCACCCGGGTGAACCCGAAAAAAACTTTGCCGTGAAAAAAACAGGCCCCGGAGTTTACAAGTTGTTCGACGGAAAAGGCTCACCCGTTGATCGCTACGATACGGCTTCCGTATTGAGTTATGTGGCTCTTTTTAAAGATATAAATTTTGAAAGCTTTGAAGTTACCAAAACTAAAGCACAGCATGACTCTATTGCCGCTCAAACCCCAATGACCATTTACAAAGTAACAGATAGCAACGGCAAGGTGAGGAAAGTGGAGACTCACAAAAAGATCATGAAAGATAAATTCGACCCGGAAACCGGGGATCCTATTGAAGTTGACCGCGACAGGATGTACGGCGTAATTGATGAGGACCTTGTGGTCATTGTACAATATTATGTTTTTGACCCACTCACGGCAGAACTTGGAGAGTTCAAATCTCAAAACCTGACTCCGTAGAACTTTTCAAAACTTGTTGAAAACTTTTTGCGAAACACCGCTTTAATTAGATTCCGATAAAAAGAACCCTCGTACATTTGTTTGTTACAATATTTAGTATTGCCGAACAACTTTTATTATGTTCTGCTTATTGGCTAAAGTATTAATAATGAAATTCTAACAATTACAGTAATGAAATTTATAGTATCAAGTACTACTCTATTAAAACAATTGCAAACCATCTCAGGGGTTTTGGGCTCTAACAATACACTTGCCATTTTGGATTACTTGCTTTTTGAAATTAAAGACGGGAAGCTGACCATCTCCGGCTCAGACTTGGAAACCACAATGACCACAAGTCTAACTCCCGAAAAAGCCGAGGAGGAAGGCAAAATAGCAATGCCGGCGCGATTACTATTGGACACGGTAAAAACATTTCCGGACCAACCTTTGACATTTACGATTGATAGTGAAATTCACGGTATTGAGATATCATCTGATAACGGTAGGTATAAAATCAGCGGTCAAGACGGCGACGAGTTCCCGAAATCACCTGAAATCGAAAGTCCCGATAGTGCTGAAATTGAGAGCGGCATTTTATTTAATGCCATACATAAAACCATTTTTGCCGCCGGAAACGACGATTTAAGACCTGTTATGTCAGGTGTTTTATTTGAAATTGGTGAAAAAGACTCCACATTTGTTGCCACAGATGCGCACAAATTGGTTCGTTATAAACGTTCCGATGTGAGCGGTACAAAAGCCGCCTCATTTATAATGCCCAAAAAGCCGCTTAATCTGATTAAAAACATCACCTCTTCATTAGATGTAAATGTAAAGGTAGAATACAATGACACCAATGCGAAATTTCACATTGATGATGTCACCATCATGTGTAGGTTGATTGACGGTAAGTACCCAACCTACGATGCTGTTATTCCCAAAGAAAATCCCAATGTGTTGACTGTGGATCGAAAAGCCTTATTGAATTCGGTAAAACGTGTCAGTATTTTTTCCAATAAAACTACTCACCAAGTACGTTTTAAAATGGCCGGCAGCGAATTGAATATTTCTGCTGAGGATGTAGATTATCAAAACGAGGCAGCCGAAAGACTTACGGCATCCTATGCAGGTGAGGATATGTCTATAGGTTTCAACTCCCGCTTCTTAATTGAGATGCTTAATAACTTAGAAACCGATGCCATTACACTTCACATGTCACAACCTAACAGAGCCGGGTTGCTTATTCCTGAGGAAACCGAGGAGAATGAGGATGTACTGATGCTGGTGATGCCTGTTATGATCGGCTCATAAACGCAAGTTCATTATCATACATAAAAAAAGGCCGCTCAAATGAGCAGCCTTTTTTTATGTGCTAAAGTGTGATTTATCGAACGATAAAGGTTTTAACCGATTGACCGTTTTCACTTTTGATTTTCAAAAAGTAAGTACCGGCAGCAATATCCGAAAGATTGATTTCGGTATTCACCGTATTTAAATGTGATTGAGGAATAACTCTCAACACACGACCTGAAATATCAACAACTTCAAGCGAAGTGATTTGCTCATTCAAACCCGTTACATTCAAGTTGTGCTTTGCAGGATTCGGATAAATACGAACATTTTCTGCATCTACAGTTTTGTTTTCTACTGAAGCAGGCGGATCTCCTTCGTAAACAATTTCAAGCGTTGGGCGAGCGTTAGACGCAGAAGAATGTCTGCTGTGCATTTGAGCATTCGCATTTGCACTGGTGACAATTGCAAATCCGCGATTACTGTCAGGCTCTGCAATCCATTCCTTAACCCAGCCCTCAAAAGTAGCGTTATTGGACGAGGTCACGGTAATTACAGTACTGGATGAAGTAACAGTACCAACACTGAGTAGTTGAGATTGATCTACAGATTGCTCAACATCACCTTCGCTCCAGTTGGTACTATAACTTGAATGCACCCAAGTAGCATCACCGTTTGAGGCTGCTTCACCGGTATAAACATCTGCCGGATCAGCAGGACCTTCTGTCCAAGCTTCCTTTAACTCTCCAATACGTGGCGTTAAAGCAATTGTTGGGGCATCCGTAAAATTGAGGGTTAACGACACCTCTTGGACACTCGCATCAGTGGGTAAGTCAGACAAATCAAACTTCAATAATATCACGGCATTTTCACCGGCTGTACCACTCAAAACCATTTTTTCGGCCTTACCGTTAGCGTTGGACTGATTTTCAAAATACACAGTAGCATTCTCAGTGGCAACACGCGAAACAGTTCTTTCTTGCGCGGTCAACCCCCAAACAGCTAATGATAATAAAGCTGTTAAAACGTAATTTTTCTTCATATTAAATTGTATTTAGCATTAAACAAATAAAAATTCTGTGCTAAGGTAAGGATATTTAGCTGAATGAAAATCTTTTTTTCTTTCCACTTTTATTTCGTATTTCAACATAATTATCTGTAAATAACTGAATACGAAATAATTAAACAATAATCCTAACTCTCTTTACTACGTAAAATAATTTTGCTTTATACATCTCATGGTCAAAACACTGGTTTTTCAGTGCTACCTGTTTAAACAAAAATCTTTCTATAATCTTTACCTTTGCACGCCTTATTCTAAAGTGCATATACAAAAAACCCATGAAAAAAGAATTGGATTCAATAGAAGCGGCAATTGCTGATATAAAAGCCGGTAAAATAATCATAGTAGTTGATGACGAAGATCGCGAAAACGAAGGTGATTTTGTAGCTGCCGCAGAAATGTGCACCCCTGAAATGATCAACTTTATGGCTACTCATGGCCGCGGACTCATTTGCACCCCCATTACTGAAAATAGAGCTAAGGAATTGGAATTAGACCTTATGGTAGGTAAAAATACCGATCCGCACGAAACGGCCTTTACCATTTCAGTTGATTACAACGGTGCGGGAAACACCACGGGAATCTCTGCTCATGATCGAGCTAATACCGTAAAGGCTCTTGTCAACAATATCACACGACCTGACGAACTCACTCGCCCTGGGCATATATTCCCTTTAAAAGCCAGAAAAGGCGGAGTACTGCGAAGAACGGGGCATACAGAAGCCTCAATCGACATGGCACGATTGGCCGGCTTAAATCCAGCAGGCGTTATTGTGGAAATCATGAACGAAGACGGCACCATGGCACGTTTGCCTCAACTCTTTGAAATTGCCGATAAATTTGATTTAAAACTCATTTCCATTGAGGACCTCATCTCTTACCGGATGGATCACGAGTCATTAATAGAAATAGAATCCGTAACTGAAATAAATGATGGGGAGGACTTATATAAACTTCATATTTACAAACAAACCACAACCGGCGAGAAACATTTGGCTCTTACAAAAGGAGATTGGGATATTACTGATGAAGTGCCCGTTCGCGTTCATTCCTCCTATCTTTCGGGCGACATTCTCAAATCTTGCGATTGTCACGCAGGCCCCGAGCTTTTTGCCGCTATCAAGAAAATAGGCAATGAAAACAAAGGTGTGCTGCTGTACATGCAGCAAGAAAGTGTTCAGGCCACAGCTAATGACATTGAAAGGCAATCGGGAATTGATGCCATTGATGCCAAACTTCAAAACAAAAAAATGGACCCGCGTGATTACGGTGTAGGCGCTCAAATTTTAAGAGATCTAGGCGTTAAAAGAATGCGACTCATGTCAAATAAACAAACCAAACGCACCGGCATTGTAGGTTACGGCCTTGAGGTGAGCAGTTACATGTCCCTCACATAAATCATTCTTTTCAGCATTTGGTCAGAACCCCAACAAACCTTTGAAAAGCGGATTTTTTTTACAAAAAATTCCGCGTGAATTCCGGTATAATTCCGTTACATTTGTAATCGAAAATGGAAAATTTTGTAGTATCGGCTCGTAAGTATCGTCCTGAAACCTGGGAATCAGTTGTAGGTCAACAAGGTATTACCAACACCTTGAAGAATGCAATTGAACAAAACCACCTGGGTCAAGCTTTTTTATTTTGCGGCCCCAGGGGTGTGGGTAAAACCACTACAGCCCGTATTTTAGCAAAAACCGTAAACTTAAAAGATTTAAACGGCGAAAAGCCGAAAGATGAAAACTTTAGTTTTAATATTTTCGAGTTAGATGCAGCCTCCAATAACTCAGTAGATGATATTCGTAACTTGACAGATCAAGTACGCATTCCTCCGCAAACGGGTAATTATAAAATATATATTATCGACGAGGTTCACATGTTGTCCCCGGCAGCTTTCAATGCTTTTTTAAAAACCTTAGAAGAACCCCCCAAGCACGCCATTTTCATATTGGCCACTACTGAAAAACATAAAATTTTACCCACCATTATATCACGATGTCAAGTGTTTGACTTTAAGCGTATTCAGGTGAGGGATATGGTGGCTCATCTCAATCATGTAGCCAAAAGTGAAAATATTGAAACTGAAGAAGATGCTTTGCACGTTATTGCTCAAAAAGCCGATGGCGGTATGCGTGATGCCCTTTCAATTTTTGATAGGATGGTAAGCTTCTCCGGAAACTCCATTACTTACAAGGATGTAGTTGAAAACCTCAATATCCTCGACTTTGATTACTACTTCAAAGCCACAGAGTTCATTTTAGCGGGAAATATCACCGAGCTGTTGATTTTGTTTGATGACGTTTTAAATAATGGTTTTGACGGCAGTATTTACATAAACGGTTTAGCCTCCCACTTTAGAGATTTGCTCACTGCTCAAAATCGTGAAACAATCCATTTAATTGAGGCGGGCGATGCAATCAAGGAGAAATATACCGAGCAGGCCGTAAAATGTGATAAATTACTTCTCACCGCCGCATTAAAGCTTTGTACGGAGTGCGATTATAAATACCGCACAGCAAAAAATAAGAGGTTGTTAGTGGAACTCACCCTCATGCAACTCGCCTCGTTAAAATTCAGCGAGGAAAAAAAAAATTAATCTCCGTTGAGCTAACGCGCATCCACTTCAAAATCGTTGCTGACAGTTCGCGAATTCCCATCGGTTCTGACCAAAAAAAAGCGGCTGTGGGTAAGGAATCTTACCCTGAAAAAATACGTCGTGAATTGCGCGAGAATACGATAAACAAAAAAGAGCGCCGCTTGGTAAGACCTGTAAGTGAAGGGAGTTACTCCTCAAAAGGTGTTTTGCGAATCAATCAGTCTTCAAATAATGACGGTGAAACAGGCTCTGAAAAAGAGGAAGAATTAATTACCACCGGGGAACGCAATACGGTAAACGTTCAGCAATTGAATGAAGTCAGGGTAAAATATTTAACCGAGCTCAACCAAGAAGGAAAGAAAAACTTAGAAGGAATTTTAAAATCTGCTGTTTTGGAATTGGCTCAAGATGGTTTCACCATTATTTGCAAAATTGCCAACCCGGCCGCTAAAAGTGAAATGGACAGGCACAAAAGTGAAATCATTAACCGCTTTAGGCAAACTTTACGCAACGATGATTTGGTTTTAAATTGTGTCATTCAACAGGCATCTACCTCATCTGTAGGCACTAAAAAAGTGTTTACCCGCAAAGATAAGTATGAGAAGTTAGTGGAGAAAAATAAACACCTCAAAGACTTAAGAGATGTTTTAGGCTTAGATTACGATATGTAGTTTACTCCTTTCCCGTGAAAGTTCTCACTACTTTTCCCGTTACCTTTTTATTGAACCAAGGGTTATTTCTCGATTTACCTTTGAAAAAACGATCATTCAACAGGTATGTTTCATGTGGATTTAAAAGGGTTAAATCAGCAGAAGCTCCTTCATCAATGACGACCCTTTTTTGGCCGGTGACTTTCCCGGGGCCGGTGGTTAGTGCCGATATTAATGCGTCAAAATTCAAAGTGGAAGTGAGTTTTTCTGTATAAACAGGATAAAGCGTTTCTATTGTGGCAGCTCCGTAAGCTGCGAGGTGAAACTCACATTCTTTCAGTTCAATATTTTGTGGATGATGGTTGGTACACACGGCATCAACTGTACCGTCGTTTACCCCTTTCACCAGTGCAAGGCGATCCTCCTCAGACCTCAAGGGTGGGTTGAGCTTGAAGTTACTGTCAAACTCGATAAGTTCTTCATCATTAAAAGCCAAATTAAAATAGGCTGTATCACACGTAACAGGAAGCCCCTTTTCTTTGGCTTCTCGTATTAATTTTAAAGCCCCCGCCGTGGTAATGCATGAAAAGTGAATGGGACAATCACAATATTGTGCAATATACAAATCTCGATTAACCCGCATAATTTCAGATTCGGGAGGCAACGACTTAATGCCCAATGACGTACTTATTTTACCTTCATTGATCATGCCGCCCGGATTCAGCTCGTCATTATGCGGAAAAGAGAAGATTTTACTACCTGTTGAGGCTGCGTACAAGAGTGCCAACTTAAGCATCCCCGGGTTTGTTAGCGATGCTCTGCCATTTGAAAAACAACCGATTCCCGATAGTCCCAAGTCATACATTTCTGTCAACTCTCTACCTTCCAGTTTTTGTGTTACGGCAGCAATAGGTTGAATTTTGACAGGTAAATGGGCTGCTTTTCTCAAAATATACTCGGCAATACTTTTATTATCTATAACGGGAAAAGTGTCGGGATTAATAAAAACCTGAGTAAACCCACCGTTCATTGCCGCCGCTGCTCCTGATATCAAGTCTTCTTTGTGCTCGTTTCCCGGATCGTGAAATGAGGCATTTATATCCAACCAGCCGGGGGTGAGTAACATACCCTCAGCTTTTGTTTTTACGCCATTTGTATTGAGGCTTCCCGGGTTTGAAATTTGCTTGATAATACCATCTCCAATCATTACATCTGCCCGGTTACCGTGATGTTTACTACCCGGGCTCACAATTTTCACGTTAGAAAGTAGCGTTTCTTTCATAATTCTATTTTAAAAATCGAAGCAATAAAGTTTCAATGCCCAAAAACAGGCATGCGGCCAAAATAAACCACCTCCAAAGGGTGCTTTCCATCGTTAACCGATTCATTTTAGCTTGAACAGCTTCAAAATCGCCCTCCCATATTTCAAAATCTTCAAAATCTGCAGCTTCCAAACCGGCACGTAGTTCTTCCCGATTGGCAAATTCAAACTTGCTTTCAGCTGAGCTGAAGTTAAAAGCCGCATAACCCAATACTTCCTCGGCCGGGGTTTGAACTTTATAAATACCGGGCTCTTTTATTTGGCCGTGAAAATCAATCATTAATTCATTTCCTGCTGCATAAACCTCGGGTTTAAAACCGTCTTCAGCATTGAGTGAAAACACTTCAATTTCAGACTTTTTCCCATCCCATGCACCGAACTTCAGCGTGCTCCCCTCACCTATTACATTATAGAGCGCAGACTGCGGTTCACTTAAAAATACGGCTTTGTAAAGAATTGGTAACCAAAGTGTATTAGAGGCTATTTCAGAATTGGAGATATTTATGGACCACAAAAAAACTTTTCCCTTTCCCGATTTGATCTCACTTAAAACAGGTTGCCCTCGTTTATTTTTTAAAATCGGAATGTAGGATCCGGATGCGACATAAGGGAAAAACAACGAATATCCGGGCAGCAATGTGTTTTCGGGTTCTGATTCAAAAACGCCTTGAAATAATTCATGGTCGTATTCAACTGACGCCACTTCACCTGATAAGGTATCAGTTTCGCCAAATCTGCCTGCATTTAAACGATTCAAAAACAAGTTGTTAACCTCCTCCGCTTGTTCACTCGGCAACAACATGGTATGACCTCCTTCACTTACGTAAGTAGCCAATTCGCTCCAAAAACCGGAAGAAGCAGTACTTACCTCATTCACAACAATCAAATGAGCATCTCGAATATCGGTAAAATCAAACTCTTCGGGTGTGTAATTTTGGTAATTAAAGAACACATCGCCCTCGTACACTTTACGAATACGCGATGCCGATTTTAATTTTTGATCTGAAATTTCTATTACCGTATAACTTTCAGGAACCTTGAATTTAAAATACATTTGATTGTCAAATGAAGCGGCTGCATCTGAAATACGGACTTCGCCATGGTAATCGCCGGTGTTTTTAGCGTTGAAAAATAAAACTGTATCCGTAACACCCGGCGATAAATCAGCTGAAATAACACTTTGCAAACTCCCGTTTAAAAACAATTCTATTTTTGTTTTAGCAGTTTCAGTCCGGGAAGTGTTCAACAAACGAATTCCCAATGAATCTTTTACATCGGGGTATCGAAC
>CAJXMT010000046.1 GCA_913056155.1 uncultured Cryomorphaceae bacterium | reverse complement strand
AAGTCGGTCATTTTTGGTCAGAACCGGAATGCCCGATGCAAAGCCCCCTTTGATCACGGGGTCAGACGTATCCGCTAAAACAGTATAGGGGCCTAAGCTGCGGGTTCTGAAAGAAAAAATATTGCGGGCTGATAAACTCCCGCCCTCCGGACTGATGACGCGCAAGCGACTATCGAGCGATACGGCGTACAACCTTTCTCTTAAATGCCGGGGCACGGAATCTAAGCTGATGGAAACATCAATATATTTGTGAAGCGGGGTGTATAAATTTCCGATGTGGTGTACCTCACAAAAGGCACCGTGAAGAGGCGGCTCGGTTTTATGCGTAAAATCCAAGTCGTTATAGAGTGAGTAAGAGGGAAAGCGCACCGCTATTTGTCCTTCGCTGTATTCGTTTTCCTTTTTGAAAGAAAAGCGTGTGCTGTTTGGGGGTGTTTCTCGTCTTCCGGGCGGCGTGGTGCGATCCACATCAATGGTAAATCGAATGTTGGATGTATTGCCATAAGCGTCCTTTACTTCGTAATACACGTCGTGACCGTATTCGTTAAAAAACAACTTGCCCTTTGTGGGGGAGGTTTGGTAAATGTTGAGTTTGTTGTTGGGTTCAATAAAACTTTTTTGTACGCGACGACGGCGTTTTGCCGATTCGTAATAATCAATATGCGCATTGATGTAGCGCGACAAGGCAAAGGGAATTTCAAACATTTCATGGCGGTAGGCCGTGTCGCCGTCAGCAACCATAGAAACGCGATAAGCGCCCAAGCGATTGTGTACTCCGTTTGCTTTGTCAATGGTTTCAATGCCCACTCCAATTACTCCCCGTGCCGTAAGTTGAAGCGGTCCGGGGAGGTGGTAAACACCGTTGTGTCCGCGCACGGTGGTGTGTAGCGGCTCGTGTTTGCCGTTCACTAATGAAGTATCATTGAGCGGGTAAACCGAAATGGTTTTAATTATAGGCTTAATGTTGTCTTTAATGTCAAAATTGAAAAGAAGCGGATTCACGGGGATTTGACCCGCTGTTTTTCTAATTTCAAAATGGAGGTGCGGACCTCCCGATCCTCCTGTGTTTCCGGATTTGGCAATCTCTTCGCCCCTGCTGATTTTGAGTGCACCCGGTTTGGGATATACATCAACCTCGTACGTTTTGGCCTTGTATTGTTGGTTGCGCACGTATTTTTCCAGCTCTTCATTAAAGTGAAGCAGGTGGGCGTAGCAGGTGGTATATCCGTTGGGATGTTCAATGTAAACGGCTTTTCCGTAGCCGTAAAGTCCTACTTTTATACGTGACACAAATCCTTCGGCTGAAGCAAATACAGGCAATCCTTCAACTTGATTGGTTTTGATATCGATGCCGGCGTGAAAATGATTACCGCGAATTTCACCAAAGTTGCCGGCTAAATACATCGGTATGTTAACCGGCGCATCAAAATAATTTTCAGGTAAGGATTTCGGGTTCTGACCAAAAGCCTGAAAAACCATTGCGCAAAAGAGGGAAAATAGGATGTGCCGTTGACTCATAGAGCGTGCAAACATAATATGACCAATTGTAAAATCTCGTGGTTTTGAAGATTAATGTTCCTCAGTAAAGTGCGTGATTGTGAACCGGAAGACAATAACCTCACCAAAACTTTGTTTTAACCGATAACCCGCTCTAATTTTGTTACCCGTTTTTTACGCTAATATGAACTTGATGGATAAGGATATGAAACCTGATTTCGGCGGTTTACAAAATTTGGTTAATCAATTGATTGACAGGTGTGAAACTGATAAAAGAAAAGTCATGGAAGCGGAAAAAACCATTGAAGTTCTCGAAAGAGAGTTGAGAGATAAAATAGAAAAAACAGCTGATTTGGAAAAGCGAATTGAAGCGTTGCAGGTGGCGGGTAGTGCAGGCAGCGCGCAAGATACGAGCCAAATGAAGCGACATGTAAGCGAGCTGATTCAAGAAGTGGATCGGTGTATTGCACTTTTAAACGACTAACACCACGGAAATGAGTGATAAACTTTCCATAAAGGTGACGATAGCGAATAGGGTTTACCCGTTGACTATCAATAGAAATGAGGAGGAACAAATTCGCAAAGCAGTAGATTGCATCAATGATAATTTGAAGCAGTTGGAAAATTCATACGCAGTAAGAGATAAGCAAGACTTACTGGCAATGACGGCTTTGTATTTTGCAGATAAGAGTTTGGCCGCTGATGAACAGTCAGAAGCGGTTACTCGGGAAACCTCAAGCCGGGTTGAAGAAGTGCAGCGCCAAATTACATCCTATTTGTCTCAAAACGAGGAGTCCTGATTCAGGAGTTACACGTGAATACTCAAAATCGAGAACTGTTTGAAACCAAAACCACCGAGGCAAAAGCCTTGGATGAAACGTAAAAAAACAGTTTAAAATGGATGTTATGAGTTTAGTAATCGGATTGGTCGTCGGTGTTGTTGCCGGGGCCGCCGGAATTTGGCTGGCACGAAAAAGTGCTGCCGATAAAAGAGCAGCAGAGGTTTTAAAAGAAGCCGAAAAAGAGGGCGAATTGCTCAAAGAACGCAAAGTAATTCAGGCGAAAGAGAAATTCTTAAAGCTCAAAGAAGACCATGAAAGTCAAGTAGGCAAGCAAAAAGACAAGATGCAGCAAGCTGAGCAACGCATCAAGCAAAAAGAAAATTCACTCAACCAAAAGCTCAAAGATGTCAACCGAAAGGAGAAAGATTTAAACATCAAAAAAGATGCACTCAACAAACAACTCTCAGCTATAAATACGAAGCAAGAAGAGTTGCAAAAGTTACATGCCAAACGGGTTGAATTGCTGGAGAACATGAGTGAAATAACGGCCCAAGATGCTACTTCTGAGTTGAAGAAAGAATTGATTGAAGATGCCCGCAGTAAATCGATGCAAATGATTCAGGAAATTGTAGACGAGGCTAAAATCAATGCCAACAATGAGGCAAAAAAAATCGTGATACAAAGTATTCAGCGCGTTGCCACTGAGCATGCTATTGAAAACTCCGTGTCAGTATTCAACATTGAAAGTGACGACATCAAAGGTAGGATTATAGGTCGTGAAGGCCGAAACATTCGCGCCATTGAAAGCGCTACGGGTGTGGAAATCATTGTGGACGATACGCCCGAGGCTATTATTCTTTCCTGTTTTGATCCCGTTCGCCGTGAAATTGCACGTTTATCACTGCATCAACTTGTTACAGACGGTCGAATTCATCCGGCACGTATTGAGGAGGTTGTGGGTAAGACTCAAAAACGTATTCACGAAGAAATTGTGGACATCGGCAAACGCACTTGCATTGACTTGGGCATTCACAACATGCACCCCGAGTTGATTAAAATGATCGGCCGCATGAAATACCGCTCCTCATACGGTCAAAACCTGCTTCAGCACTCGCGCGAAGTGGCCAACCTTTGCGCCACAATGGCCAGCGAGTTGGGCTTGAATCCCAAACAAGCCAAACGCGCCGGATTGTTGCACGATATTGGTAAAGTACCCGAGGACGAACCCGAAATGCCGCATGCCATCTTGGGAATGAAAATCGCCGAGAAATACGGAGAAAAACCCGAAGTATTAAACGCCATTGGTGCACACCACGATGAAATTGAAATGACTTCGTTGTTATCACCTATCGTTCAGGTTTGTGATGCCATTTCAGGAGCACGACCGGGTGCGCGTCGCGAAGTGGTTGAATCTTACATTCAGCGACTCAAAGACTTGGAGAGCTTAGCATTGAGTTTTGACGGTGTTATAAAAGCCTATGCCATTCAAGCCGGTCGCGAGCTGCGCGTAATGGTGGAAAGCGAAAAAGTAAGCGATAATATGGCGGGAGAAATTAGCATGAACATCTCCAAGAAGATTGAAGATGAAATGACCTATCCCGGCCAGGTACGCGTGACCGTAATTCGCGAAATGCGTTCGGTCAACGTGGCCAAATAAAACAACTTAAAGTCATTTAAAAGGCGGGTCGTAAGGCTCGCTTTTTTTGTTTCATAGCTGTTGTTTGCATTCTTTTGGTCAGAACCGAACCCGCCTCGCTGCACAAATGAAACCGTTTCATCCTCAAATGATGAGAGATTCGAATTGCTTCAGCAATAACTAAAATGTGTTGTCAGGATTCAAGAGGAGCCGCGACGAATACCAAAATACAGCAATTTGCTTACATTTAAAGATGTTAAAAGAGCGATAAAAAAAACTACGTTCAACAAAACCTGCGAACAATGTGTTAAGTTTGCGAGATATATAAATTTGAAAGCATGAAAAAAATTATACTCTTTACAGCTATTTTATTGGCATCAACAGAATATTTTGCTCAGGTAGAGCAGGAATGGACCCAACGTTCGCCCTATTCCGGAGCCGGCAGGCACCATCCCGTAACATTTGTTTTTGGTCAAGAGGCCTACTTGCTCACCGGGACTACATCTACTTCTACTATCAATTCTGATATGTTTCGATACGATGCAGTTGAAGACAGTTGGACACAGGTTACCGGTTTTTCAGGGCCGGCGCGCAGTTTTGCCTATGGTGACACCTATGACGGTAAAGGTTATATGGGTTTTGGCTTAGGGCCGAATAATGCTTTTTTAGACGACCTTTGGGAGTTTGATCCCGAAACAGAAACATGGACGGAGTTGGCCTCTTGTCCTTGTCGCGGTAGGCGTCATCCCGCTTTTATTGCTCACAAAGGGAAAATATTTGTGGGCCAAGGTGATAATAACGTAGTGGGTAATTTGAATGACTGGTGGGAGTATGATATTGATTCGGATACTTGGCGAGAACTCACAGACTTGCCCGGTCCTCCTCGTCACCACCCTTTTCATTTTGCCGTTGGAGACTATGTTTATACAGGCATGGGGCATGGCAATACTGTGAATGGTATGTTGCAGATTTATCGCGATTGGTATCGCTGGGATCCTGCTGAGGATGAGTGGACTACCATGGATGACTTTCCTCGCCAAGCTCGTGTTGCGGGTACGCAATTCAGCAATAGAGATAAAGGATACGTTTTAAGTGGTGACGGTTCTGACCATGGAACAATGGCTACAGGAGAATTTTGGGAATACGATCCCGAAACAGATGATTGGGAAGAGCTTCCTCCACATCCGGGCGTAAGTCGTTGGGCACCGCATTCGTTTGTGGTAGGTGACACGGTGTTTTTCACTTCGGGCCAAATTCGAAACGGGAATCCCAATGCGGGTTTATATAATGATGTATGGTCTTTTCCACTGCTGACGAGTCCGCCGGCCTCGGTTGAGCAACATGCGCAAGATGTAGAAACTTTTCGCGTATATCCCAACCCGGCTCACAACGAGTTGCGTTTAGACAGCCGCGTTTTTGAAACCGGGGCGGTACAAATTGATATCTTCGGCGTTTCGGGAAACCGAGTATTGAGTACTACATTGCGAGACGGGCGATTGAACATTCAAGAATTATCCGGTGGCGTTTACATCATCAAATTGCAACAGCAAGACGGCACATTAAAACAAGCCAAGTTTATCAAACAATAAACGGTAACTTGAGAAGTTGAAAACGGATAATTAATATATTTGCACCTCATTTAAGGAGGCCCCGTAGTTCAACTGAATAGAATATCAGATTTCGGCTCTGAGGGTTGCAGGTTTGAATCCTGCCGGGGTCACTAAGAGAGCAACAATCCTGTAACGACGCGTCGTTACAGGATTTTTTTTTGATGCCCCTACACCGAGTCTCGCTCGAGAGTAGGGGCATCAAAAAAAAATCAAGCATCCGCAGGATGCTTTAATGGTTGCTTTCGGAATTCGGAGCCCACTCAGGATCACGAAGTAATCCTGAAAAGCTATCATTTCATAAACAAGCAAATCAAAAAAAATCAAGCATCCGCAGGATGCTTTAATGGTTGCTTTCGGAATTCGGAGCTGAGTGTGCCGACCACTAAAAAAGCTCGTGAATTTCATATTCTTTTTTCTTTATACCGCGTTAAAATTTTTGGTCATAGCTTGTGCTATGACCGCTAATTTTGTCTTGTCTAAAGAAAAAATCTATCCGAAATTCTCACAACCTTTCTCATCGATCGTCACACTGCGGAGGATCACGAAGTAATACAGAATCCTAATGCTTTATTCGGAGCAAATAGCTACAAAATATCACGAGTACCGAATTTTACTGCTTTTGGAATTTAGAGTGTGATTTGGAACTTGACCATGAGTTATTTGATTTTGTTGAACTCAGGACTTTTCTTGATTCCCGTCTTGATTCTCGGCATAATCTTAAAAGCTGACCGCAACCGAGTGATCGACTTTAAGCGGCATACGTTTAAAGGTTGTCCGACATTGTTGAGTGAATTATTGTTGAGTTATTGTGTGAAACCGTCAAAAATTGTATCGATACATTTAAAATAAATGGTTGATTGATAAATACCTCAAGGAGAATTTTGAAATTGATTAAGAGGGCGAAAAAATGATTCCAGACGGAAGCTTTGGTATTTTAGCACGTATTCGGGACGGAGCGGGTTTGAAAATCAATTACACAACTCACTCCAAAGTTATTTTGGAACGTAAAAATTTGCAATACAATTATAGAAGTTCCAATATCAAACTCGGTCAAAATATTGAAGGCACTACGAGTGAGCAATCCCTTGAAAATTTTGTGGAAATCCCGGCGGGTATTGGCTCAAGAGCCGGACGCCGGCTTGTTGAGGACGCTTGTGAACTCATTCACGATGAATTTCTTCCCTATGATTACCGAAATGACTAAAGGAGTAAATTCTGTTTAAGTTGAAGATGATTGGTAAATAAAACTGGCACCTGATTAAAGCACGCATAATCATGGCGGTTAGAACGCTAATTTACAAAGTATTGCTTTGGTGTTCCTCTTCATTGGTGAACTCAAAATCATGTTTATCGGCATAAAGTCCGTAAACGAAATCCAGCTCATACTTGAGTACAAACTCCTCGTCGATTCCGGGGTCCAGGTTTACATTGTACACAAAAACCTTGATGCCGGCAGCTTTTAAAGCCGCCAATAATTCTTTGTTATCAGGAATAAATCGCCGCGAAACTGCTGCGTGCCTAACACCTCTATCGAACAATTCGGCAGCATCATCGGGTTTGAGATCTTTGATGAGCCATTGACTCGGCACGGCTGATTTTATTCCGGCTTTCAATCCTTCTTCCAGTGCTTCCTCTGAGAACAATTCCATCATGAGACGATCGGGATCGGTAAATTCCGGAGCAAAAGCAAGAGGCTCATTTATTTTATCAGTTACCAATACGGCATCCTTGTGTTGGTTAAACCAATCGTTGATTCCCGGCAAATCTAAAGGCGTGTATGTGCCGTATGGTTTGTGGTTCATAAACACGTCATGAGTTACGGGGGTCTCACCTTCGTAGCCCGTAAATCTTTTCCACTTTTTCCAATCGTGCGCACCTACATATTTGCCGTCTGTTGTTTTGAGAATATCCAACTCAAAAAGGCGAAAACCTTTTTTGTAATTGGCATCAAGAGCCTCTAAAGTGTTGGTGTAAATGCGCCCGTCAATCATCCCGCCCGCGTGGGCAATAAAGCGATTTGTATCTTGCAGGTATAGATCGTAATTTGCTGACACTTTTGAAACGTCAACAATTTCAGCCTCCGTGCGCAGCAAACCGTTGATGTTGATTTCCGTAATTTGAGCTAGGTGGTTTTTGATGTATTCATGTTTATTTCCGGTTATGAAGTCGGTGAGGAACTTGGCGTTGTGCTCAATCTCGGCGCCGTCCAGAATAATATGGGGCAAATCAATTTGATAATAAGGATCGGTAATATTTTTGGTGATGTTTTTTCCGCCGTTGCAAATAACATATAAACTGCGTTTATCGGGATTGGGAAACATCGAAGGATCGCCCATTTTTAAATGATCGGGAAAAATATAAAATACGGTATTTTCCAACAACCCCTCATCTTTTATTTGGGTTATGAATTGTCCCACGAGATGGTCCAAGCCGCTCATCATAAATTCGTAATCGCTCTCTCTTTTTTCAACAAAATCCTCAAGTCGTTCGTCATAAATGCCGTTGGGGAAGTGAGTATCCGTAGTGGAAATAAAAAGTGCAAAAGGTTGGTTCGGGTTCTGACCAAAACGGGATAAATCATGGCTTGCCAATTGAAATAAATCAAAATCTCGCAATCCGTAATTGCTTTCAAATCCTGTTGAGTCAACAGTATTTATATCTACAATACGGTCAATTTCAAAGGTGGTGAGCATATCCGTAACTCCGGCGTGTGCGGTATTTCCGTTGTAATAAACTGTTTGATAACCGGCCTTGTTTAGGATATGCAAAAGGGATGACATTTCAGAGCGGTATGCGTTTTGAAATATACTATTCCCGCCGGTGCCAAAAAATGCGGGGAATCCGGTGAGGTAAGTGTATAAAGATCCTGATGTCCAGTCACTACCTTGGTTTTGGTTCATTTTTATAAACCGGTTTTTGCGTCGCAAGGCATTGAGGTTGGGGGTAAGGTGCTTGAAATTCCCTTTCAAAAAGTCATATTCAGCCGATTCCAGAGATAAAACGATGATGTTTTTACCGGGCTTCACTTCTAAATTGTGAGGAAGGGTATAGTCCTTAAAGCCGACATTTTTTAAAGCTTGTTGAAATCCGGGAGTGTTTGTTTCCAATAGGGTCAACAGTGTTTGGGAGTTTTTTAAAAGTGGGCTTTTGGTCAGCACCGTAATCAATACAGCGATTAAAAATACGCCGGTGAGTAATTTTAAACCGTTTTTGAATTTTGCTGATTTTAAATATGGTACAATAAAACGGTAAACAAGAGGGTGAGCGAGATAAATAGCTGTAAAAAAAAGAATAGCCAGAAGTAAGGCAAGCCACAGTTGGGTGCTGAACAACCCCGCCATTCCGCTCATTCCGCGGGTATTGAAATGTATAAAAAATGAATATCCGATAAAGGTTTGTGTGGTGTACAGCGATGTGAGTTGAAGGATTAAAAATACGGTACCCAAAGCGGCAACAATGACTCTAAACGCGCGTGAGTTCCATAATGAGCTGAGTCCCGCAAAAAACAAAAAGAGCAGGAGTATGGTGATACTGTTGACGTCGCCGCCGAATTGTGCAATCATTGCGGATTGTTGAAATGAAGTGAATGTTAAATTTAAGTGTGCAAAGTAAAGAAATTACGGTTATTTCATCGGGGGCATTTTATTCTCCGCCGATTTGTTTTCTTGGAGTCTTGGCAAAAGAGAAAGGAGACTATTCATTTAGATTTTGTAAGTAGTTTCTTTCGCATGATAAACAATATGTTCAGTGGTACTTTCAGAGCTCATTCATTCTGTTCAATTTAAAACTCCCACGCAAACGTGGGCAGTGACTTAAGTTGTTTCTTTGGGAATCAGACGTTTTGTAAGCCTATACATCAAGGAAAAGCTAGAGGTAAAAAGGATTAGTTTTTTGAAATTTGAACAACATGAAGTCTCGTGAGGGCACAATAAATAAGATACTTAAATGGAAAAACCTTTTATACTCTTAAAACTGTATATTGGATTAGTAAAATCACAAGCTCATGAAATACTTCATCTTCATTTTACTTTCGGCTTTCTATTTAACCGGTTACGGACAAAGTGCAGCATCTTTTATTCGTACAGAGGCTAATTGGAATGTTGTTCAACGTTACCTGAATACAAGACCGGAATATCCGAGTTTTGTAGAAACCAAAACAAGTGTTTACGGTTTTAAAGGCGATACCATAGCGGGAGGCGAGGAATGGCACGAGTTTTACTCGAGCTTTGACCCCGATTTTTCAAACGCGTATGCTTTTCGCGGATTTTTGAGAGCGGAAAACGGCGTGGTGCTCTTTACCCAAGACTTTAATACCGTTGATACACTCTATAATTTCAACTTACAAACTGGCGATTCCTTTTCATATAAGTTAATGAGTCATGATGAGGATCAATATATGAAAATAGAGCGTATTGATAGCGTTTTAATAGATGGGGTTTATCACAAGCGATTTCATTTTGAGCAAGTTTTCTACCCTCCGTTCTCCTTGAAAGATACTTGGATTGAAGGAGTGGGCAGTATCAAGGGGCCTTTATTCCCTCTAAACGCTTCTACTGAAGGGATTTCCCCTGACTCAAATCGATTGTCATGCTATAAGAGGAATGGCCAAGTGCTTTGGTGGAACCGTTTTTTTGATGCTTGTTACATGGAAAATTTGCTTCCTAATTCTGTGGGCGAGCAGCAACCAAGCAACATAAAAGTGTTTCCCAATCCCGCATCAAATCAAATCAATATCGAACTGCCCGTTACAAACGGAGATGATTGTGAAGTTTTGATTTTTAATTCAACGGGTAGTTTGGTTTTTAGAGAGAAAAGCAGTTTAACGGATAGAATAACATTGGATATTAACTCATTGCCGCCCAACTTTTATCTGCTTCAAGTAAAGCTAAATAACGATTTGTTTACCAAGAAAATAATAGTAAAATAAATACGGTAGTTGTAAAGGTGAAATTCTCGTCTATTTACTTGTCACGTTTTGAACGTGCTCAATTGCAGCATCCCGCTAATCGGCTTTTTACGCCTTTGCCTAGAAAGTGCTTTCAACCTTCCTCGCGGTTCCTCAAAATGGCCAAGTACTGACCCGTACCCATTTTGCGGGCTGCATTTTTGGCTCGTTCTGCAAGGCTTCCCTCAAATAGTTCATCAATAGTTTCAAACCAAAGGCGTAACCACTCCTCAAAATGTTTGGGGGCGATGGTATTATTCAGGTTTTGATCTACTCGTGTATGTTTCAGCGTAGGGTTGCCTTTGAATTTGGGAATGCCGAATATTTTTGTCTCCCAAAAATCGGTGAGCTTTTCCAAGTGGGCGGGCCATTCGTGTTCTGCAATGTGGGCGTTGAATATCGGTCCCAACAATTCGTTGGCTCTTATTTTTCCGTAAAAAGTATTTACCAATAGACTTACGTCATCTCTGTTTGTCAGGTTTTTCATGAGTCTTGTTTTAATGTTTCAGAACCCGGGGAAAGTCTGTGGGCTTGATCCTTTTTAAAAAGGGAAAGACGTATAGTTGTGTTTTCTAACGCCTTGAGGTCGTGTGGTACGCGGGCGTCTAAGGTGATAATATCGCCGTGTTCAAGTTTGTGGCGTACTTGATTAACGCCCAATTCGATTGCACCGTTTAAAATATGAATGATAATGGGGTAGGGCGCTTGGTGCTCTTTCATAATTTGCCCGCGGCTCATTACTATTTGAATTTCCTTGGAGAACGGCGTTTCGAGAATAACGCGCGTTTTTACTTTTTTGTCGTCAAAAGTAACGTCGGTTTGAAATGACTCTTTGTGCATAATGTATGGGTTGAATATTTTTTATAAATCGGGAGTAAGTGATTTGTTTAACGTTCAAAGCTATGTATTATTCGGCAGCTGTTCTCAAAAAAATCCTCGGTTTTTTTATCAGTTTCATCGGGTTTTCGATCGGTTGTTTGGGGTTCTGAAAAAGAGGGAAATTACCCGAGACCATAAAAACTCGAAAGTATCGAAACTTTTAGGGAGGCCGGGCTGTTTTTAAGCTGTTATGAAGAATGAAGCTGACGTTGCCGGTTACAGGTTTACAAAATTTGAAGAAGAAGAAACCTCTTTGTTTGAGCGATTGCTCGATATTTTTCAAGAGCTTTTAACACATACATCGGGTGATTTTGATGAAGCCATGGATTGGCTCAGAGCCTTAGATGAGGAATACAATTTGACGAATGAGGATTATACGCTCGATGATTTTATTGAAGAACTCAAACAAAAAGGCTACATCAGGGAGGAAATTGCAGGTGACGGGGAAGGAGACGGCGACGGCTCGGGCGCTATTAAAATTACCGATAAAACGGAGCAGGCTATTCGGCAAAGAGCGCTCAACCAAATTTTCGGAAAGCTGAAAAAGTCCAAAGCGGGCCATCACAAAACCAAAGATTTGGGTACGGGAACCGCCGAAAGCGGCGATAAACGCGAATACCGATTCGGCGATAAGTACGATCAAATTTCCATGACGGAGAGTCTTAAAAATGCATATTCGAATCACGGAATTGATAATTTGCACTTGACCGAGCAAGACTTGGTGGTAAATGAAACCCATTTTAACGCGCAAATGAGTACGGTATTGATGATTGACATCAGTCACAGTATGATTTTGTACGGTGAAGACCGAATCACCCCGGCTAAAAAAGTAGCCATGGCCATGGCCGAATTAATTACAACACGATATCCCAAAGACAGCTTGGATGTTATTGTATTTGGTAATGATGCTTGGCCTGTGAAAGTAAAGGATTTGCCTTATTTAAAAGTAGGACCTTACCACACCAATACGGTAGCCGGTTTGAAGTTGGCCATGAATATTTTACGGCGTAAGCGAAACGCCAACAAACAAATTTTTATGATTACCGACGGTAAACCCAGTTGTTTGCATTTGCCCGGTGGGGAGTATTATAAAAATTCCGCCGGATTGGATCCGTTTATTACTCAAAAGTGCTACAATATGGCGGCACAAGCCAAAAAACTGGATATTCCCATTACTACTTTTATGATTACGCAAGATCCTTATTTGCGCACTTTTGTGGAGGAGTTTACGGCATCAAATCAAGGAAAAGCCTTTTACTCGGGCTTGGGCGATTTGGGAGAGATGATTTTTGAAGATTACGAAAACAACAAGAAAAAACGCAGATTTAAATAAATAAAAATGGCAAAACCCGATATTACTACTTTTGGAGCACTCAAAGCTGACGGATACGCTCCAAAAAGTATCAAAGAAGAACTGAGGACGCACTTAATTCAAAATATAAAAGACGGCAAAACAAGTTTTGAGGGTATTTACGGCTATGAAAATACCGTAATTCCGCAAATTGAGCGCGCGATTCTTTCCAAGCACAACATCAATTTGTTAGGCCTCAGAGGTCAAGCCAAAACCAAAATTGCTCGATTGATGGTAGGTCTGCTCGACGAGTGGATACCGATTGTAAAGGGGAGCGAGGTAAATGACGATCCGTTCGCGCCCATATCCCATTATGCTCAATCACTGATGAAGGAGCACGGCGATGAAACGCCGATTGATTGGTTGCACAGGTCTGATCGGTTTGCCGAAAAACTGGCCACTCCCGACGTGAGCGTAGCCGATTTAATTGGCGATATTGATCCCATTAAAGCGGCGAATCAAAAGTTGAGTTATTCCGATGAACGCATCTTGCACTTTGGTATGATTCCCCGCGCCAACAGGAGTTTGTTCGTTATTAACGAATTACCAGATTTACAAGCGAGAATACAAGTGGCACTGTTCAATATTTTGCAAGAAGGTGATATTCAAATTCGAGGATTTCAATTGAGAATGCCGCTTGATGTTCAATTTGTTTTTACGGCAAACCCCGAGGATTACACCAACCGCGGAAGTATTGTAACGCCTTTGAAAGATAGAATTGGTTCGCAAATTTTGACGCATTACCCCAAAGATGTGCAAACCGCTAAAATAATCACCCAAAGCGAGGTGAAAAAACACAATGACTCAGCGGTTGAGATCTACGTTCCCGAGGTAGTTAAAGACATATTGGAACAAATCAGCTTTGAAGCGCGAAAAAGTGAATATGTAGATTCCAACAGCGGCGTAAGTGCACGTTTGAGTATTTCAGCGTATGAAAACTTATTGAGTACGGTAGAGCGCAGAGCCATTGCCGCCGGTGCATCAAAAACCACTGTGCGCTTGACCGATCTCAACGGGATTGTGCCCGCCATTGTGGGCAAAATAGAATTGATGTACGAAGGGGAGCAATCGGGAGCTGATCAAGTGGCACTTATGCTTATAGACCAAGCAATTAAAGCTGTATTTACGCAGTTTTTTCCCGAGATCAAGAAACTCGAGAAAGAAAACGAAAAAAAGCCTTACGATGAACTCATCGGTTGGTTTTATGATGGAAATGAACTCGAAATATTAGATCATGCAAGCGACAAAGCCTATCAACAAGAACTGCTGAAAGTAGAGCCCTTAAAAAAGTTAGTGAAAAAGTATCAAGCCGATCTTTATGAAAAAGATATTTACATTTTTATGGAAATGGTACTCTGGTCGCTCACGGCGTTTAAAAAGCTGAGTAAAAACCGATTTACCTCGGGTTATCAATTTAGAGACAGCTTGAGCAATGTCATTCGCGGATTGTAAAAAAATGTGCAACAAAAATTGAGCGCATTACTTCATACGAGGCGGCGAGTTCAATCTTTGAAAAGCTTCACACCCAAGCCAGGCAAATCGGTTACCAAGCCATGAACGTCCATGTTGAAAAGACGCTCCATGTCGTCAACGCGATTAACGGTAAACGGCAGTACAATTACACCCTTATCTTGCAAATCGTTGACATCGCTCGCAGTGACTAATGAATAGTCGCAGCCATAAATGGTGGGTGTAAAACCAAGTTCCCTCATGTGCTTGCGAGCAGAGCCGCGTGTTTCAACCAATTGACCCAAACGCAGTTTGGAGTTGTACTCGTGCAACCAACGCAAAACCCGATAGTCAAAACTGTGTAAGCTAAAACGCTCGTAACTGAGTTTTTCCATAGCGGTTTGCGCCACTTTGAGCGCAAACTCATCATACGGCGGTTGGTATTCCGGCTCTTGTTGAGGTGAGCTTTTGATTTCAATATTGTAGTTTACGGGCGCAATACCGTGCTTTTCACAATGAGCGTCCACACGAGTAATCACCTCGCTTAACAGCGGTTTGTACGTATTGGTGGTTTGTTGCTCGGGAAAATCGGGATGGGCAGGAAACCCGCAATTCACTTCCTTTATTTGGGAGTATTGCAATTTGTATAAATTATGGGTCAAATGCGAAAAGCCCGAGCAAATGCTGCGTGAAAAAAAAGGATCGTGCGAAACCACAACCTCTCCGCAGGCACTCATGACAACATCAGCCTCAATGGCATCGGCACCGCAATTTACCGCAGAAATAAAAGCCTGCAAGGTGTTTTCGGGATGATTTACCCGGTCGCCGCGGTGGGCATGTATGAGGAATTTACGCGACATGATTCAGTGACAAAAATAGTTGTTTACTTTAGGTTCTCATTAACTTTTCCCCTTCTTTTGTATTTATAATCAGATCCTGAAATGCACTTCAAAAAATTATTGAAAGTATGCCTGCGTTGAGAATAGGACTTGTAAAACTCAAAGAAGCATCTGATTTTACCGTGATAAAAAGCAAAGTGCGATTTAGAAAATGGCAATGAAAAATCTTTTGATTTGGCAAGTAGAACGCGGGTTTACCTTAAACAATTGAAGGAGACTGCCGTATAAAACATTTTAATATAAACGAAATGGAATACACGGATATAAAGATTGTGAGTGTTGAATTGATGGGTGATTTTCAACTCAAGTTGGGCTTTAATAATAGCGAATATCGAATTGTAGATTTGGAGCCTGTTCTTTATGGAGGGCTATTCGGTGAATTGAGAAATCCGGAGCTGTTCAAATCGGTACGTGTCAATAAGGATGTGCATACCATTGAATGGCCGAATGGAGCTGATTTTCATCCCGAAACTCTTTACAATTGGGAAAATCACAAAGAGTCTATGGCATCTGCGGCAGCTAAACGAAAGTTTAAAGAATCTGCATAATTTTGATTATGAGTCCTTCAATTCTTTAGGTTCTCATCAACTTTTCCCCTTCTTTTGTAGTTATAATCAGAACCTGAAAGGCACCCACCGGCGATTTTCCGGTTCTGACCAAAACAATAATTATTTTTATGGATGAATTACGTATTACCCCGGTGCAAACGCATTTAGCTTGGGAAAATAAAGGGGCTAACTTGATGCATTTTGACAATTTGTTGGATGAAAAAATTAGCAGCACCGATATGATCGTGCTGCCCGAAATGTTTTCAACCGGTTTTAGCATGAAACCCGAGCAGTTTGCCGAGGATGCTTTAAAAGGCGAAACGGTGAATTGGATGCTTCAGCAAGCTGAGCGTTTTGGCGCGGTGGTGACGGGAAGTGTGATTGCTGAAGATCGCGGAAAATACTTTAACCGACTCATTTGGGCACAACCCGACGGAAAATTATTACATTACGATAAACGCCACTGTTTCAGTTATGCAGGTGAGCATAAACATTACGATCGAGGTACCGAACGCCTCACCATTGATTACAAAGGGTGGCGCATTTTACCCCAGGTTTGCTACGATTTGCGCTTTCCGGTTTGGTCGCGAAATACCGATGATTATGACGTGCTGTTTTACGTGGCCAATTGGCCGCAAAAGCGCGCCTTTGCTTGGAAACAGTTACTGGTAGCTCGGGCGATTGAAAATTTGTGCTATACGGTGGGACTCAACCGCGTGGGTGCAGACGGCAATGGTATTGAGCACAGCGGTGATTCACTGGTATTGAATCCGGCCGGCAAGCCCTTGGCACAACTCACACCGCACGAAACGGATGTGAGAACCGTGAAGCTGAGTAAATTTGAGCTGGTGGAATTTAGAAAGCGCTACGGCTTTTTGAATGATCGGGATGATTTTGAATTGAAGGTGTAGCTGATTTTTTGCCGGTTTGAATTGCCGTTG
>CAJXMT010000045.1 GCA_913056155.1 uncultured Cryomorphaceae bacterium | reverse complement strand
CTCTTGCGCTTTTTGAGCTAAATAATACGGATCCACGCCAATGCAGTGGCCGCCTACCAAACCGGGTTTAAAGGGCAAAAAGTTCCACTTTGTAGAGGCCGCTTCAATTACATCATTGGTATCGATATCCATAAGTTCAAAAATCTTGGCCAGTTCATTGACAAACGCAATATTTATATCGCGCTGGCTGTTCTCAATTACTTTAGCCGCCTCCGCCACTTTCATGTTGGGTGCTTTGTGCGTTCCGGCTTTAATCACCTCGCGGTAAAGTGAATCTACAAATTCACCAATTTCAGGTGTAGAGCCCGAGGTCACTTTTTTAATGGTAGCCACGGTGTGCTCTTTGTCTCCCGGGTTAATGCGCTCGGGACTGTAACCGGCGAAAAAATCTTTGT
Organism: uncultured Cryomorphaceae bacterium; assembly: GCA_913056155.1. GTDB lineage: Bacteria > Bacteroidota > Bacteroidia > Flavobacteriales_G > Salibacteraceae > Salibacter. Next base: position 16,196 of record CAJXMT010000045.1, on the reverse strand, counting down.
TGTAGGTAAGTCCTGAAGATTTTTCGAGAACGGGAATACAATCCTCCTCAGTAGCTCCCGGGTAAACCGTTGATTCATAAATGACCACATCATTTTTGGTTAAAACCTTACCCACCGTTTCACTGGCTTTGATCAGCGGTGTGAGTACGGGACGCCTGTGGCTGTCTATTGGAGTTGGCACCGTGATTACGTAAACATTACAATCTTTTAAATCATCGGGATCGGCAGAAACAGCGAGCCCGTTAGCGGGATCATTGTCGGTTTTAAGAACGGCTTTGAGTTCATCCGAAGTTACCTCAAGAGTGGAATCTTTACCGGCGCTGAGTTCGGCTATGCGGTTTTTAGCAATATCAAAGCCTACAACGGGAAATTTTTTAGCAAATTCCACGGCCAGAGGCATACCCACGTATCCCAATCCGATCACGCCTATTTTCACATCTTTTAATTCAGTCATGTTAGTTCATTTATAGGGTTTTATGCGGTTTATGCATCAATTAAAATATTCATTATTTTTTCCTCTCCCATTCGATTACGGGCAATTTCGAGTAAAATTTCTTGCAATACACCCCGTCCTCCTTTGGCCTTGGTTCGCCAGCCGGTAAAGGCGTGAACAAATTCATTGGCATCTTCGGGACAAACGGCAACGCCTGCGTGGCGCATTACATTAATATCGGGAAAATCATCACCGATAAATAAAATTTCATGGGGCTCCAGTCCCCATTCTTGAATGCATTTGCGAAAAGCGTTGAGTTTACTTTTCTCATTGAGTGCCACAAAGTCAAATTCAAGGGCTTTCAGGCGTGTAACGACCGATTCTCCTCCTCTGCCGCTTATAGCCCCGAATTTCAAATTGAGGTGCCGGCGTGTCCACACCACCATTTGGCCGTCTTTTACGTTAAACTCTTTACTTTCCGTTCCGTCGTGGTGCGTAATTATTTTACCATCTGTGAGCACACCGTCAACATCTGTAATAACACCTTTAATTTTATCGAGTCCCGCAATTTTCATCTTAGTGCTGTTTAATAATTTTTATTTTATCGGGATTTACTTCCGCAACCAATTCAAACCCGATACTTTCAATCTGCAAATAAACTGATTTTTTGGTAACTCGCACAATTGTACCTTGTTTGTCCTTTAATGCACCCACCACAACCCGGGCATGATCACCAATATTCCTTTGAAGTTTGCGACCTGAAACGTTGGAGTGCTCACTCAAAAAGGATTTCATGGCCTCAATTTCGCTTTCCTTTATAACAGCGGGTTTACCCAGATCATAAACAAACATATTAACGCCCGGTTCTTGAAGAATTTCATCGCGACATTTTTCAAAAACTGTTTTGATAAAAACGTATGAAGGGAGGATTGTGACCATAACTTTTTTCTTTCTGTCACTCCATTGGCGTATCGTTTCAGTCAAAGGCACGTATACTTCGTGCCCTCTTTTTTCCAATCGTTCCGCTGTTTTTTTTTCAGCTCTTGAATTCACATAAAGCGCGTACCATACTTTGTGGCTGTCGTTCACCGTATCATTCATTCCAAATAAGCAGGTATTTATCTGTGTTATTTGTTATTTCTGATGCTTCTTCAAGGTTATAAACCAAATAGCGAATTTTTCGATCGAGCAATGCCTCGGCCTTGGTTACCAAATTTCCTAAATACTCACGATTTACATCACCCACTAGAACTAAATCTATAATGCCCGTATCTTTACCAAGAGCCAAGTCCCCTGTTAAATAAACGCGATTTACGTCTCCCAAACGCGATACCACTTCCTCTATAATTCTGTCAACGCCCAAATGCTTGAGCACAATGTTTCGCAACTCCATAAACAGGGGGTGTTTAGGGTTGGCTTTAAACATTCTTTTATTGCCGTTCGAAAAAGAATTGAGCAATCCGGCACTTTCAAAGCGATTTAACTCCAACCTTATTGCATTGCTGCTTTCACCAAATTCCGACTCTAAGCCTCGCAAGTAGGCAGAAGACCTCGGGTTGAGGAAAAACTTCAACAGTAATTTAATTCTTGTTTTTGATGAAATCAGTGCATCAAGCATAATCGAACATTAACTGATAAGGTACTAATATTCAGTGAATCACATTAGAAAACCAAATTTATTGAATACAAAATAAGTGCATGAATTGAGTAGCAAAACTACTCAAAGTATTTTGTTCCACAATTCATTCAAGCTATAGATTTGCATTTTTGATTGTTTTTTAAAAAACAAAAGGGGAAAGCTTCCGCTTCCCCCTCAAAAATTTTGTTTGGCATCAAGTACGACAAACTATTATAAATCAAATTTATCCCCTCATAGTGCTCCAAGGGCCGGGATTCATATAAGATGTTGATTTCACAATAAACAATGGCATATTGGTTTTTGCCAGTGTTTCTTCGTCTTGATCTCCGGTTAACCGTGATATAAAACTGGGATTGTGATGAAATACTTTTGTTATTAAATCGGCATCGTGTTCATTGGCATAATCCACAACCAAATTCACTTCATTTTCACCTTTCAGTTCTTCATAAGTTGCTTTAATACCGTGTTCTTCAAAGCGCTTCAATGTGTTTTGAGCATGTATTTTAAGCTTTCGTGCTCCTTCATCGGTGTAATTTACGTTGAGTGTAATCAACTTAATTTCCGCTCCAAAATCTTTGGCCAAATGAATGGCTGCAAACGTTTTTTGACGGGCAAACTCCCATAAGTTAAGCGGGTAAACAATGGTATTTATACCGTCTAAATTTTCATCTTCTTTAATGGCTATCACCGGGAACTTCGTTCCGCGGGCAATTTTCATTATGTTGGGTCCGAAAAATCGATTCATTCCCGATTTAAGCTCATACCCCACAACAAAATAATCGGGTTTAATGCCGGCTACAATATTGTTCAAACTCTCAACTATACTGTCTTTATTTTCACCGGCTCGATAATGAACTTGAATTCCGTTCAGTTTCTCTTGTTCGGTTTCGGCAATGCGTTGCAAACGCTTTTCAGCAGTTATTTGTGTATCTCGTTTTTCTCCGTAAATGTGAACGAGGTAAATATCTGCTTGAATCAATTTTGCTAAGTGAATGGATTGTTCAAACGCATGTTGTGCTATAGATGAAAAATCTGTACAAACAACAATTTTCTTTTTTTCGTGGGTCATTTTAAAAGAATCATTAATTATTAATCGCCCCAAAAGTAAGCCAAACCCGCTCTTTGACCAAATAAAGATTGTTAAGTTGAAAGAGTGCTGCGGTTTATTTCAGCGATATTTCAACCTCAACGCGCCTGTTTTGCTTGCGTCCTTCGGGGGTTTCATTTTTTCGAGCCGGCAGTGCAAAATTAAAATATTCCAAATCGATACTCGGTGTCATTTGCTTATCGTTGACGATGCGTTGCACATTTTCGGCACGGGCTTTACTCAAATTGTCGTTGTACGATTTACTGCCAAAATTATCGGTATGGCCTTTTACTGTAATTTTCACCACTTCACCGGCCTTAAAATCGTTTAAAAAGGTATTGAGTCGATTCAATTCACCGGGAGTGGGTTCTGACCGATCAAAATCAAAATACACAGTGTGAACAAGCTTTTTACTTTTTGAATTCTTTACCTCCTCGCCTTTTGCTTTACTTTTTGACGTTTTCAACTTGCTTTTTTTCACATCCCCTGCTGTTAAATTCAGTTTATCACGTTCCACTTCAAAGCGGTCAAAGTACGCTTTGTATTCTTCATAAAACGCTTCCTTGGTTTTGCTTTTAAAAGACCTACCCTTTAAAAAAACACCCGAATCCAATTTGGGATCTCCGGCATCGGCTATAGCTATTTTTATGCGGTACGGTGTGCCCGGCTCAACCTCGCCGTAGGCCAATAAAGGTTTGGTAAAACCGTCAAACTCTATGGTGTAAGCTTTAAGGGAGTGTTTCACCCATTTTGTGTTATCTGTGTAAAAGGCGGTGTACCTCAAGTGGTTGATCATATCAATGGTAATGGGCTGCCCGGTTTCGGGCAACACGGCCAAGTTAGTGCTGTCGCCGGTTTCGAGATTAATGAGCCAAAAGCCGAAAACATCATTAAAACCGCGATCTACATATTCCGGATATTCCTCACTGCCAAACACATAATCGAATTTTATAATTTCGTGCCGCGGCACAAAATCAAACATCAAAACGGCGGCGTCAAAAGTGTTGGTTTGGGATAAACGCGTTAAATCATCATCTCCGCGGCGCCCCATCATACCCGTAATCCCCTTGGAAATATTTTGCCCCGCAATACTGTTTACGTGCCCGGTGCTCAATACAACGCCCGAATCTAATGGCAAATTGGCGTTTTGATTGGCAAACAAACCCATAGCTTCCACAGCGCCTTTGTATTTGATGTTGCGCTCCTGCATGGGCATGCCCATCAATATGTTTTGCACGGCATCGTGGGGTGTGATTTTGTAATTCAAATACAATTGGGCTTGCATTTCCGCGCCCGATGAAATAATAAATAAAAATGAAATAAGCGTAAAAAGTAGTTTTTTCATACAATGCGTCATCAACCGTTTTTATTTTCTTGGTCAGAACCCCAAATTATCGGGAAAAACCCGTCACTTGTTTACTTTCACGATACGTTCACTCAATATCACTTCCCCGCTGTTTGAAGATTTAATAATCAACTCATAAACACCTTGAGACAGTGCACGGGTATCGAATATCAATCTGTTTTTGCCTTCAAACGTTCTCGTTTTCACCAATTGTTGTACCACTTTACCGGTCATGTCCACCAAAAACGCATCCACGTCGTCGTCTTCACTCATCTCAAAATCAACCGAGAATTGAATATGGGCGGGATTGGGGAAAATATTGGCATTGGTAACTCGCACAGACTTTTCAGCAGCAAAATCACCTTTTAAAATCACCTCGCAATTATAATCGTCAACCACCTTGAGTTCAAACTCACCGTTACAGCCGTTAAAAGTACGTGCAGAATCCCCCGGCTCACCGTTCCATAAAAATGAATACGGCTCAATACCGCCCGAAACGGAAGCGGTGAGGTTGACCTCACAAAAATTACCGGCCGTGTTGGAAACGGTGTCCACCACAACCACGGGGTCACTGGTCTCTTGCGGACTCACAGATACTTTTGACAACCATGTGTTACTTCTCGAGTTTTCACGGCCGTAAAAACCCCCTATCCATACTTTTCCGGGTTCGTTGTAAATACGCTGAATACCGATGTAATCACCCCACCTTTCGTAAGATCCTTGCAGTTGCTGAATATAATTCTCACCGGCTTTCAATACTTTGGGTTCTGAATATAATCCTGTGTTGTGATTGTAGTAAACAGCCGAAACGCCGGGATGAAAATCCGGGGACGTATGGTCAAAGGCAATGACAAAAGTATTGTCACAGTCACTTGTTCCCGTGTACGCTATATCGGGATACCCGTAATCGAGGGTGTCACTCCCGATAATTGCTCCCGTGTAAGTACGTTCACCGGTAAGGTTTTCAATAGTGCCGTGATAAACGGCTGATAATCCCGTTTCAAAATTCTTGGTATTCCCCACAAAATGAATTTGATTTTTATACCGCACACCACCCAACCAGCGGGCATCATTGGTTTGCAAACCCAGTGAATCCTGTTCGCCCTCGGGTGTATCGGCTTGCCTGCCGTTTGGCGCCAATCCGTAAGGAGTGTTTAACGTAACCGCCTCAATATTGAGGGATGCGGAACCACTTTTTGAGGCGTGGGTCACTTCTAAAAAAAACAGGGTGTCGTTGGTAATATCAAAATTCCTGTTCGATAAAAAATACATATTATCGCCCTCGGGCATATCGGCGTGTTTTACGGGCAGTAAATTGCGAATGTAACGGCCGTTGTGTTTGATATCATCCCATAGCAGCGCTTCGGGCTCGGGATCACCGCTGTAAAGCGCCTCCAAATCAACTTGCCAAATTAATGAACCCCGAAATCCCTCCTGCCACGATACGCCGGATTCAATTTGATTTACGGTAAAAAACAATTCACTTTGCGAAATAGCCATCGCGGGAAAATCTGTCCATTCATTTACATCACGTGGATTTCCCGTAACGGCAAAAACCGTCCACGGTTCACGCGGATCTGTAGAAGAGGAAACGCCGATTACAATTTGTGTGTCGTCGGGTTCGCGACCGTCCAAAAACATAAAAATGAATCTCTTATTTTCGGGATCGTAGAGCAAACGCGGATCAAACGGAAATGTATTTTGCCCGGACGGGCTAATACTGTCGCCGGCAAATTGCTTAAAAGGTACTTGCCACGAGTCGCCATCGCTGTCTTTTAAAGTGGAATCTCCGTTCAGGTCAAAAGCCCATAAATAAGTATTGACCGAAGAAAGTAAAATACCGTCATCGCTTACGGCAACTGTATTATCCAGTGGGTTCCCTCCGGTCAGCAACTCATTGCGATCGAGAATAGCCCGATAGCGGTATTTGGCAAAGCCTTTTTCAATGATCAAATCGGGTGCTTTTTCCTCATTCTTTTTGCGAGCTTTACCTCCCGGTTTTTGCGGGTATTCCACTGCTGATTTTGCTTTTTGCCTCATGAGAAAGGAGCGGTAACTATCACCGCCCGGCGAGGGAGCCTCTAAATTGATGATTTGCGCATCGGGAGCGGGCTTATAATTTTTGGGTTGGAAAGTAGAAATCTTTTTGAGTTTGATTTTCGATTTTTTGGGCTGCTGCGCTATGGTGTTCACATTAAACAACGTAAAAATCAAGAAAAAACAAAGAGCCGGGATTTGCTTCAACTGCATAACATTTATTTGATACGCCACAAAATTAGCATTTTCCGCAGTTCAATTCCGCTATTTACCCAAAAAAGAGTTAATATGCCCGTCACTTACGCCTCTAAAAACTCAATATCGAAATAGTACCTGTTCGGATTTGCTTCATCTACATACAGCGTAGTGTATTTCTTAACGCGCAACTCCTCAGTTATTTCAGATTCTTCAAGCGGCACACCCGAACTCACATAACATTTGTCTGCTTCCTCAAAAAGCAAATGAAAGGTTTCATCAGTAAGTTCATTCGTCAAAAACTCTTTGCTGTAAAGCGAGTCGTGAAAATTCAACCGGTAATCCAGGCTTCTGTTATTCCCCGTCACACAAGCGTCGTGCGCAGGAACAAGTCTGCACTCAGCCAAATCAATCGTTTTTTTTGCCGCCTTTTTCTTAAATCGTTGAATGGGTTCACGCAAAACGCGCAGTCTCTTCCTATTCTTATTTTTATAGTGTTTGTAAATCAAGAAAATCCCGGGGATATAGAGAAAGAGTGACACAAAGAACAAATGTGCCCCAAAATCCATTGTATATTCTTGGCCGGAGCCAAAAAAAATCACCCCTGCGGTGGCGATTACGCAAAAGAGAATGCCGCTTATTTTCACGGTGCAATTTTATTACGAATCAAACTTTTACAGCGCTAAAAAACGCATTATTTCTCAACACGTAATAAAACCGTGCGGCAACTTAACATTGTATTCATAATCTATGACAAAACACCACTTTCGGGACCTAGAATCCACTCGATGTATGGCACAATCCTAATTTCATATTCCACGAGAAATCTCCACCGAAATAAAAACAATATATAAACCTAAATTATACAAAAGCAAGTCGCGAGTTATAAGGACATCAAAACTCGAATTGTATATTTGCAGCAAACACAAAATTTTAGAACACTATGATAAAAGGATTTTTTCAAGTACCCAAGCCGGTAAACGAACCCATTTGGGAATACAAACCCGGAACAGACGAGCACAAGGAACTCATTTCAAAATACCGCGAATTGTACAACGGCAAAAAAGAAATTACCATGCACATCAACGGTGAAGATATCACCACCGGTGAACTGCACGACCTCACCCCGCCGCACGATCACCAACACGTTGTGGGGCAATATCACCGGGGCAACTCCAAACACGTTCAACAAGCCATTGATGCCGCGCTTGCCGCTAAACCCAAATGGGAGCGTTTGAGCTGGGAACAACGCGCCTCCATCTTTTTAAAAGCTGCGGACCTCATTAGCGGGCCGTATCGTGCCGAGATGAACGCAGCTACTATGATTGCACAATCTAAAAACGTATTCCAAAGTGAAATAGACGCGGTGTGTGAAATCATCGACTTTTTGCGATTCAACGCCTATTTCATGACTGAGATTTACGCCGAGCAACCGCCCGAAAACAGTAAAAATGTTTGGAATAGATTGGAATACAGACCCCTCGAAGGATTCATTTTCGCCATTACACCGTTCAACTTTACCGCAATCGCCGGTAACCTGCCCACTGCACCGGCCATGATGGGCAATACTGTTGTTTGGAAACCGGCAGACAGCCAAATATACTCGGCAAGACTCGTAATGGACGTTTTCAAAGAGGCCGGCATGCCCGACGGTGTCATCAACCTCGTTTACACTGACGGTCCCGAAGCCGGTGATGTAGTATTTAAACATCCCGATTTTGCCGGACTTCACTTTACCGGCTCCACCGGCGTTTTCAAACACCTGTGGAAAACCATTGGTGAAAACATCGACCTTTACAAATCATACCCCCGCATTGTAGGTGAAACCGGCGGTAAAGATTTTATCGTAGCACACCACACCACAAAGCCCAAAGCACTGGCAACAGCCATCACCCGCGGCGCCTTTGAGTTCCAAGGACAAAAATGCAGTGCTGCTTCTCGCGCTTACGTTCCCGATAATATTTGGGAAGAAACGAAAAAAGTGGTGATCGAGCAAGTGAAATCCATGAAAATGGGTTCACCCGAAGATACGAGCAACTTCATCACTGCCGTTATCGACAAAGGAGCTTTCGATAAAATATCGGGTTACATCGATCAAGTGAAAAAGGCAAACGATGCCGAAATTATTTGCGGCGGCCATTACGACGACAGCAAAGGTTACTTCATTGAACCCACCGTTGTAGTGACTACAAATCCCAAATTCACTACTATGGTAGAAGAGATTTTTGGTCCCGTAATCACCATTTATGTATATCCCGCAGCCCAATGGAGTGAAACACTCAAATTAGTGGATGAAACTTCACCTTACGGCTTAACCGGCGCAGTTTTCAGCCAAGATCGGTATGCCATAAACGAAGCTGTTGAAACACTCACCCACGCAGCCGGCAACTTCTACATTAATGACAAACCAACAGGAGCCGTAGTTGGTCAGCAACCTTTCGGCGGCGCTCGCGGCTCAGGAACCAATGACAAGGCCGGTGCCAAACAAAACTTGATGCGTTGGGCATCGGTGCGCACCATTAAAGAAAACTTTGTTTCACCAGAAGATTACAAATACCCTTTTATGGGCGAGTAATTCCCGGCCGGGAATGATAGCATCACGCTTCGATTTACCGACGTGATGCAACAAAAAAAGCCGTTTTGAGCAATCGAAACGGCTTTTTTTATCCCATTTTATTCAGAACCCAAAATAAGTGCAGCACTCCCTAAACTGCTACATTCACATTCACAACACTTTTCTAAAAACCCGAATATCCGATTTCAAAACCGATGAAAAAAGTTTTCAACCACCCCACCTCGCTTACCGATATTGATTAAGAAAATGTTACCTCATTATTAACCGTTCGGCACAACCCTTTCGCAGGTTTTTAAAAAGGCAATGTTAAAAACCGGTTGAAGGCGTCGCCAAATAGCTTTGTACTTCGTTTTATTTTCGTCACACGATAATTGATAGAATAAACCAAAACAGCAGCACAATGAAAGATGAACTCAAACAACAGATTTTAGATTTGCGGGGTAAGCTCACCGGCAACATGATGGAAGATATGGAAATTCGCGATAGAATTCACAATTTAGAAATGGAACTCAACGGAGTAAAGCCAACTAACGGCAATATTGATTGTGTAGGCTGCGGAAGTTGATTCATCATTTTTAAAGCACATCGCCAAACCGTATTTTCTCAAAAAATGCGGTTTTTTTTTGCGCCGGTTTTTGAATTAAAGTGAAAGACCGGAGGAATGAAAGAATCGTTCAGCCTACTTGATCATCCCGAAAAAACGATAGCGATCAATAAAAGCAACTTTTGGGAGTATTTGGAGTAATGCGGTTTGCAAATTTGTTTTTTCCATGAAGTAAATGAGCGTGATGCTTACAAACTGACCCTTTGAACGCCACCGCTTCATCATTTTCGGTTAGCTGTACTTTGGGTATGGTTCTGACCAAAAAAAACAGAATGCAATGTATTGAATCATTTGACAAGAGAGCGATTCCCCTATTATTGAACAGCATTCACGGGAAATTGAGCGTGCCCTATGAAATTTTAGCGGCCAATTTGAAACCGCCGGCAACTTACAGGCTCACTTGAGAAAATCATTAATAACACTTGGGGAATTTATCGTAACTCTGCATTTTCAAACAAAAGATAAAGATGAAAATTGTAATAATAGACGATGAAGTACGAGCCGGTAATTTACTCAAAATACTCATCGAGGAGCACTGCGATTCTCTTGACGATATTTTTTATGCCGATAATTTACGGGAAGGCGTCACGTTAATTAAAAAACACAATCCGCAACTGGTGCTGTTAGATATTGAAATGCCTGATGAAAAAGGTTTGGAAATTGTCAATTACTTTGAAGACGGACAATTTAATTTTGAGCTGGTTTTTACAACGGCTTACTCTGAATACGCGGTAAAAGCATTTGAAATCAACGCTTTTGATTACTTGTTAAAACCCATCAGACCCGAAAAGCTCAAAGAGGTATTGTCGAACGTTGAGAGTTCAAACAACAAAAGGCAAATTCACGAAAGACTTACGGAATTAAAAGCTGCCCTGCAAAGTAATAAGTTCAATAAAATAGGCCTTTCCGTTAGTGACGGAATCATTTTTGTTGCTTTGAATGAGGTGGTTCATTTGGCTGCCTCGGGCATGTACACTGAGGTGTTTTTAGAGAACGGCAAAAAAGTTTTGGTTTCTAAACCACTTAAAACATTTGAGTACCTCACAGAATTGAACAATACTTTTTACAGGCCGCACAGGTCTTTCATTTGCAATCTTCAATTTTTAAAGCAATATGTACGAAGGGACGGCAATTATATTATTATGGAAAATAAGTGTGAAATTCCCATTTCAAAACACAAGCGAGAGGAATTTTTACAAATCATCAATTCAATTTGAAACGGCTCATTACCTTTTATTTTTTTATCGTTTGGCCACTTTTGTCGTTTGGCCAAAATATCAATTATTACAGCTTTAACGATCTGTATCGTTTCAATGCGTCCACGATTTACGATATTCAGCAAGACAGTACGGGAAATTTTTGGTTCGGAACCAATTCGGGAATCTATAAATTCGACGGCGCCGATTTTCACCATTTTGTTTTGCCTTATTATAATACCGAGTTCACAAATATAAAATTTGACGCGGAAGGCGGTGTTTGGTTCAGTAACTTTGGGGGGCAACTTTTCAAAATTAAAGACGGTGAAGTTTCAATCGTCATTGACTCACCCAATGAAGTGGGTTTTATATCCAACTACTTTGTATTACCACCCAACGTTTATTATCTCTACGATTCAAAAGCATCACTTTATAAATACAACCCGGAAACTGAGCTGTACGATACCGTAATTAATAAAAGCGGAAGCGGCGTTTTTAACTCAAATTTTGAGGACGACAAAATCATATTACACCGAAGCTATACCGAACCGGGTAAAAATCAACTCGGAATACAACAAATAAATTATGATGTCAAACGCAATATATCTTCAAGTACCAACATAGGATCTATAAATTTGTATAAAACGGAAATACTGCGCATAGAGCATTCAAACCGCGGCAATCTACTTTCACAAACCCACGAACATACCGATGTGTATTTGTTGAAATCGGGGGAAAAACTTTTTTCCTTACCCTTCAATTTGCAAAAGTTTAACGGTATTGAAACCATTGATTCCACGACATACTTTTTCACTAAAGACAGTTTGGTGGAAATAGTACCTCAGCGCAGAACACTGATCAATGATAAAAACGTTTCGTGCTTGAAGAAAGACAGAGAGGGAAATTTGTGGATTGGCACTTTAGATGAAGGAATTTTGATTAGCGCAAACCCCAAAGCTTCCCACAGGAGAATAAGCGAATCCAAAATTGAACACTACACTTTTACGAGAGACAGCGGACTTCTATTCAATACCGCAAACGGCAATATCCAGCTTTTAAAGGTTCCCTACAATTCAAACCCCCTGCCGGTATTTGAGGATGTTTCCGTTGGTCCTATTGTGGTTTTCCCGGATCAACACCGCTTTTTTTCAGGTAAAACAGAACGTATTTATGATTTAAAAACCGGGAAAATTACACGTACGCATGATGACGTCTTGTTTAAAGAAGCTGTTTTTGTGGATTCCCAATCCTTTGTTTTTACCAATGCCGTAATGAGTTCAACAGGAAAGGTAAGCGCAAATCAACTTCGAGATTTGCATTTTAAAAAATTGAGATCTAAACGATCAGTAAAAGTAGCCAACGTTCATTCGACTCCCGGGTTTTATGTGGACTATATTGACGGACTTTATTATTATAGGAGTCCATCAGTTGCCGGCACTCCTGTCAAACATGAAGGTGTGCGATTGCTTATCAGTGCGGTGAGCCGTGAAAACGACAGTACCGTTTGGATTGCCGATAATGCTGACAGACTGCTTCAACTTCAAGGTGAAAAAGTTATTCGAGAACTGTACTTCCCCTTTCATGTTGAAGCCATAGCGGTTCAAGACTCTTTTCTGTTAGCACACAACAAAACAGAAGTGTATGTAATTAACCTGTTGAATGATGATGTGCAAATACTGAATCAAGAGGACGGTTTACTGAAGCAAGTGATTAAAGGTGCATTTTTTCATAATGAACGAATTCATATACTTTCCTCAAATTCCATTCAATCTTTACCGCTTCGTAAATCCTTTAAAAATAACCGCCCCCCTTTGGTATCGTTGGAAGAAATTAAACTTTTCAATAAAAAAGCAGATGCCGAACAAATCAAGAACTTAAGTTATGACCAAAATAACTTAACCTTTATTTTAAAAGGAATTTCCATTAAATCACAGGGTCATATTTCCTTTCAACACCAATTGAAAGGAGTTGACAGCAATTGGGTTACAACGCCCGAACAAAAACCTGAAATCAGACTTTCAAACTTGGCACCGGGTGACTATACGTTTTTGTATAAGGCTTGCAACAGTAATGATATTTGTACAGATTCCCGGGTGATTAAATTTTCAATTTCACCTCCGTTTTACCGCACTTCGTACTTTATCGCGGCCTTATTGGGGGTTCTGATTATACTGATTTGGGGAAGCGTTCAGCTTTATGTGATTGCGCGTGAAAGACGCATGAAAGCCAAACAAAAAACAAAAGAATTGGAACGGAAATTTTACAAGGCGAAAATTTCAGCTATTCGCTCACAAATGAATCCCCATTTTTTATTTAATGCCCTCAACACAATTCAAGAATTTATATTGACCAATCAAAAAAATATTGCGGGAGAATATTTGGCTGATTTTGCAGACTTAATGAGGACTTACCTGAATCAAAGTAAAAATGACAAAATCATTTTACAGGATGAGGTGGATATGCTTCGCATCTACTTGCGTTTGGAAAACCTTCGCTTTGAGGATTCCATAAAATATGAAATACAGGTTTGCCCGGAGATCAATCCCGAAACTGCAGAAATTCCTGTTATGCTGGTGCAGCCCTTTGTGGAAAACAGCATCAAACACGGATTATTGAAAAAAAAGGGCAACAGGCGCCTAACAGTGCGCTTTGCGTTAAGTGGCGGCCAAACTTTACTATGCACCATTGAGGATAACGGGATAGGCAGAAAAGCCTCAGCTCATCAAAAAAAGTCTCCGCTTCATGAACAACACCACCGCTCATTTGCTACCGAGGCACTTAATGAACGTATTGACTTGCTCAACTCCAAATACTCCCAAAAAGTCACCTTCGAGATCATAGACTTATATGACGCGGGAAACAACGCCTCGGGTACTCGGGTAGAAATTTCCATTTCTCCTTCAGAAAGAAAAGCACCCCGTTAGAAAGCTATTGCACCCTTACGGCAAATTGAGGCTGAACAACTCGTCTTCTTTCAATTAATTTGTGCTAAATAAATAATTAAACACCCAAATTATGAAGACTAAATTACTCTCGGTTATACTTCTAACCATGATTTTTCAATTTCAATTAAATGCCCAACAAAAAACCATTTACTTTGTAGATGCGGATGCCACATCCGGCAATAATGACGGAACAAATTGGGCAAATGCCTTTACTTCTCTTTCAGAGGCTATAGATTCGGCAAACGCTCTGCCCGCCATGGATACGGCAGAAGTATGGATTGCCGAGGGCATGTACAAACCTGAGGTCAAAGATCCTAACAACCCAAATGAAGCCACCTTCCACATCACAAACAATTTCATTAGAGTAATTGGGGGTTTTTCAGGAAATGAAACTTCCAAATCACAAGCGGACCCCGAAAATAACGAAACTATTTTGTCGGGAGATCTCAACGGGAACGACAGCGGTATACCCTCGGGACAAAACTCAAATTACTATGATAATGTTTATCAAATTGTCACCGTTGAAGCTAGCGAGTTTCATGCTTTTTGCCACATTATCGGTTTAACATTTGAAGGCGGTTGGGCTGTTAACCAAAAATCTCAAGGTGCCGCTATTCATTCAAACGTGCGCGGCGGAGTTTGGGATTGTATTTTCCGTAATAACTTCGGTTTTATAGATTACTCAACCGTTTTTGTAAAACCTAAATGGGGAAACTTTGTGTTTCGCAATAATAAGTTATATGAAAATTACGGCGGAAGATCTTTAGTGGGATTTACGAAAGGGCAACGCATTAATCCGGCCAACAACAATCCCCGTTTTGAAATGGGCAGGTATTATTGCTTCAATAATGTTTTTTACGATAATACTACTCAATACAGCATCCTTTTCGGCAATCAATATCATTTGAGCAACAGTTCTCCGTCACTTACCACAAGGGATATGGAACATTATATTTACAATAATACCTTTTACAACAACACCATTACTGATACGGTTCAAGGTGCTCCCATTGTATTACACCATCAAGATAATACGGGAATTTACGCTTTCAAAGTGGATGTTGTGGGTAATATATTTTGGGGAAACAACTCCACGCATAAAGCCATCTTTATTAGAAATGCCAACTCCTACGGCGCGTGGACGAAAAGATTAGAACGCCTGTTTTTCGTATTCAACCTTATTGACGGCAACGAGGTTTTAAGCACAAATAACCTTTTTGTAGCTACCAATCCTTGGTCCAATGCAAACTTTTCATTTGTCGATTACAATATTTACAACTCCTACCCGATGTTTACAGATACTGCAAACCGTGATTTAAATATAGTGGATTGCAACGCTCCCGGTGTTGATCAAGTAAATTACTTCGATAACTCAATGCCCTCAAGCTTTTTCATTGAAAGTGCCGGCGGTGGAGAGCGTGTAAAAGGGTTGCGAATAGATATTGGAGCTTATGAGGTGCAAAATGAGTTTTCCTCTCTCGATGTGGAGCAAGTAGATTCAACTTTGGTTGCTACACCGGGTTATGAACCCTATACTTGGTATAATAATTCAGATCCCATGAATCCGATTTTACTGCCCGATACTACAAACGTGATTACCCCCTCAAGTGATGGTGATTATATTGTTTTGGCCAACAATTCGTCGGGTTGTTCCGGTTTGGCCGGGGTTAACTTTTGTGCCTCGGTTCGTGTTTCACTGGGCGTAGCGGGTGATAGTTTGGTTGCAGCCGGCACAGGAGGCAGTTTGTACACTTTTAGATTTGAGGGGAACGTAATTACAGGTGCAAACAGCATTTCGCATAACGCCATCCCTTTAGAAGGCTACGGTGATTACCAAGTAAGTCATTTCAACTCGGGTGGTGCGGGCTGCACCGGCACAAGCGAATTGAGGTATTGCGGTGGAATAACCGGATTGAGTATTACGAGAAACGGCAACATGTTGGAAGCTTCAGTTCAAGACGCAGCTAATTATTATTGGTTACTCAATACCGATACCATCTCTGTTGGATCCTCTTCCACTTTTGATTTAACGGGTGAAGATGACGGCCCTTATAGCGTGTTTGTTAAAGAAAACGCCTGTGAAGGAACATCAAACAGTATTTACTACTGTTCGGCACTCCCGGATGAGTTTAATATTACA
>CAJXMT010000044.1 GCA_913056155.1 uncultured Cryomorphaceae bacterium | reverse complement strand
CCAGCATTTCGCAACGCGTGTGCAACCGCACCCTGCCCGTGGCCACCTGCCGCATCATAGCTTGATAAGCACCTTTCAAGAGCTGCTGGCCGGTTTGTCCGCGAGCGTAAAACGTGCGACTCACCTGTACACCGCCAAAGGATCTGTTACTCAAATACCCGCCGTATTCTCGGGCGAAAGGGACGCCCTGTGCCACCGCTTGATCTATGAGTGATGCCGAGCACTCTGCCATGCGATACACATTGGCCTCGCGCGACCTAAAATCGCCGCCTTTTACCGTATCGGCAAACATGCGCCAAATGCTGTCGCCGTCGTTTTGATAGTTTTTTGCCGCGTTGATTCCGCCTTGTGCCGCCACGCTGTGAGCCCGAGAGGGCGAATCGTGATGGGTAAATGCCTCTACTTGAAATCCCAATTCGCTCAACGTAGCCGATGCTGAAGATCCTGCCAAACCGGTGCCCACCACTATGATTTTGTAATTTCCGCGGTTGCCGGGACTAATAAGTTTAGCGTCGGCCTTGTATCGGCTCCACTTTTCTTCAATCGGTCCGTCGGGTATTTTTGCGTTGATGTTCACCTTACAATCGGGTTTATGCGAAAGTAATCATTTTGGTCAGAACCGAGTGGCGGTGGTGGATAGAAAGGAAGGGTGGGAACATTAAAAATAGGAATACGTGAAAAACCCTATTTTCGTAATTGATCATTCCCCCCAATTACGCGGGTTGTTTTCAATGTATTTGGCAATTCGTTCAAAATCGGGTTGTGTCCTGATGATGTGGTCGTGAAATCGTTTTTGCCAATCAAAATTGGGGTTGATTTTACGTGATTCATACGTAACGCGCCCCTTGTACCAATTCATAATACGCGAAATATTTTCGTGGATCATGGGGTTGTGATTGCCGGTGATGCCGCCGCGTTGTTTTTGATTTTCGTTGTTAGAGACGCGATTAATCGCGTCTGTACGATTAATCGCGTCTGTACGATTAATCGCGTCTGTACGATTAATCGCGTCTGTACCCGGTGCGTTGTAATCCGATTTATCGATTGTGATGATTACATGAACGTGATTGGGCATGACAATACGGGCATCCAATTTGGCGTATTCATAACGTTCGGGAATTTCCAATAGAAATTGATCGGCCAATTGGCCGACCTCGGAGCATTTCATTTCTCTGTTTTCTACATCACCGAAATAACAAATGCGATTTAGGGTACAACAGGTAATGAAATAGGATGCATCGGTGCCGTAGTCCCAATTTTTTAGTCGGGCCGAGGTTATGCGGTATTTGTTACGAAATTTATCCATTTGGAAATTGGTAGTTTCTGTAGGTACAAATGTTTTTTGGCGTTAATACAACAAAATTAATAAAAACCCTGAAACCTACAATTTGACAAAGGAATGTTCGTGGGGTGATCAAAGGTGAATTGTCCGGTAGGTAAATGTGTTGTCAGGCGATGTTAAATTCGAAAAACCCAACCGATTAAATTGATCATTCCCCCGGATTGCGCGGGTTGTTTTCGATGTATCGGGAAATGCGTTCAAAATCGGGTTGTGTCCTGATGATGTGGTCATAAAAACGATTTTGCCAATCAAAATTCGGGTTGATTTTACGTGATTAATCACGTCTGTACCCGGGGCGACGCAATTCTGTTGCCGGCTCAACCCCCTCAAATATCACCTGCACACGTTGCTGTTTCTCACAGCCTCGGGTTCTGACCAAAAATTACATGTATATACAACTAATTTTTGTTTTATGCGTTATATGAGCAGTTTAATCAAATGGTACGCCCATGAAGAAAAAAGAAGAAAATTCCAGACGCAGTTTTTTGGGTAAATTGATGATGGGTACAGGAGCGGTGGCGGCAGCACCCGTTATAAGTGGTTTTACCCGTGCTAAAAATGAAGAACAAATGAAGAATTCCGTAAAAAAAGTGAGGGCTTTGGGCTTTCAGTGGCAAACTTTAGATCCGTTTTTATTTTGTGTACATCACGAGGATTATTTTCCGCAAGGAAACGATGAAATGGCACCCGATCCCAATTTGTTGAAGGGTCGTAATTTGGGTTCTGACTTTCACATTAAAGATGGTTGGCGCATGTATCACGGTAAAAAAGTTCCGGGTTTTCCGGGGCACCCGCACAGGGGGTTTGAAACGCTTACGGTGGTTAGGCGGGGTATGGTAGATCACGCAGACTCCAACGGGGGTGCGGGACGATACGGTAACGGCGATTTACAGTGGATGACAGCCGGCCGCGGTTTGATGCACAGTGAAATGTTTCCGCTGTTGAAAAAAGATAGTGAAAATCCGCTGGAGTTGTTTCAAATTTGGCTCAATTTGCCCAAAAGGAGCAAAATGACTAATCCGGATTACAAGATGTTTTGGGGTGAGGATATCCCGAAATTTGATTATGAAGACAGTGCTCACGTTGAGGTGATGACAGGTGAGTTTTTGGGAAAGAGAGCTCCGGCTCCTCCAAAGGCTTCTTGGGCTTATAACCCCGAAAATTACGTGGGCGTTTACAATTTAAAAATTAAGGAGGGAAAGTCGTTTATGCTGCCGGCAACGGCAAAGGGTGTGAACCGCACGCTCTATTTTTACGGCGGTAAATCATTGACGGTTGACGGACAAACTATTCCGGAGTACCACGCTGTGGATGTTGAGCCGGATGTGGATTTACATTTACAGGCGAATAACGATGAAGCTAAAGTGCTGGTGCTGCAAGGAAAACCCATTAATGAGCCGGTGGTTCAACACGGGCCGTTTGTCATGAATTCACGCAGTGAAATTCAAGAGGCTTTTGATGAGTATCAAAAAACGCAGTTTGGCGGTTGGCCGTGGTCGAGATACGATCAGGTTCACGACCGCAGTAAAGGGCGCTTTGCCCGCTACGCCGACGGGAGAGAGGAAGTGAAGTCGTAATATAAAATCGAAACATTAAAAAAGCCGAGTTTGTATCGCAAACTCGGCTTTTTGGTGTTTTGTAAATGCGGTTTTTGCTAAAAGAAATACCGCGAAACAGAAAATATTAGAGATGTATTTATATTGCTGATGCCGTATGCGGTACGTTGGTTGGGGTCAATAATGTTTGAAACAGTAAGTTTGAATTGATTGCGGGTTTCGGGAATGTTATAGACAAAACCGCCTGAAAATCCCCAAAGTATGGTGTTGCGACGTTCATTTGCCATTAAGAATTCAGTTTCAGGAAATGTGGATAAAGTATATTCATCAAAAGAGTAATAGCCCGATAAACTGAAGTGGGGTGCAAATTTACCTTGGGCTTGCCATTGCAACCGCAGCGGGATCATCCAACGATCTATGGAGAGTGTGTTGAGTTTGCCGTCATGGGTCACTAAATCACTTTGAACATACAAATTATTGAGACCACTTTCTAATAAAATCAAGTGGTTCGTGAATTCAAATAGTCGTAAGCCCATATTAATTCCGGTGGGGTTGTTAAATCCGGTAGTGCCAAGCGCTTCACGAGCAGAAATTATTGAAAATCCGGTTCCTATGCCAACTTCTAAATAAAAGTGATCGCGCTTTTTTTCCTCTTGAGCATGGAGCGAAAAGGAGAGGTTCATCAACAATAGGCAGAATAAAATACTCAGGGTTGTTTTCATGATTTGGGTATTATTGTTTTATGAAACGATGAAATTCGAAATTAAACGAATTAATTGGATTATTTGTGTGTAAATTTTGATTTTAACAGTAATTACGCATTTGGATCTGCAGGACAAGATTAAAAACTCGGAAAATTGGAATTACAATAAATGTAAAGTAAATATTGTCAAATAGAACAGTCTCCTTTACGCAAATTCAATAGAATAATGGATAAAGAACAAAAGGATTTATTGTTGCTTCCCGCAAGTTTTAGAAAAATTGCTTTTGGAATTATGATTTTAAGTGTTTTATATCTTTTACTGAGGGAATGGCAAGCGACTGATAAGAGTGCAATTCAAACAATGGCAACATCCGGTTTTTTAACCTCGTTGCTGCTATTAGCCATTACCAAAAGCAAAATAGAGGATGAACGAATGACCAAAATAAGACTAAAAGCATTTACGGGTTCGTTTATTTATGCCGTTGTAATTGTAATCACTAATCCCGTAGTGAGTTTTATTTTTGGAGACCATTATGCACTAGATAAAAGGGTTACGGAACTTTTGATTTCTATGTTTTTCTTTTATTTCATCATGATCTTTATACTGAAAAAGAGTCAATAGTGAAAAACTCAATAAAAGTACAAAGGGCAATATGGGATTTAACTCAAGAAGCCCTGGCAAAGAGAATTGGCGTTTCCAGACAGACCATCAATTCCATTGAGAAAAACAAATACGTGCCGTCAACGCTGCTTGCCTTAAAAATATCAAGGGTTTTTCAAAAACAGGTGAATGAGTTGTTTGAATTGGAAGAAGGCGACTAAACACACACCGCCTCTATGAATTAACGGAATTTTTTGTTTTGACCGGCTCCCAAAGAATTTATTTTGGCGAAGATATTTCCGATTCCTACTTCTCCCGCATATAAATGCGCACGGGAACCCCTTTAAAATCGTAACGTTCCCGCAATTTATTCTCTAAAAAACGTTTGTAGGGCTCTTTTACATACTGCGGTAAATTGGCAAAAAACGCAAATGCCGGGAATTTGGAAGGCAACTGTGTAATGTACTTGATTTTAATGTACTTGCCTTTTGTGGCAGGCGGCGGTGTTTTTTGAATCACCGGCAAAAGGAAGTCGTTGAGCTCACTGGTTTTAATGCGTCGCGTGCGGTTTTCAAAAGTTTGAACGGCAGCTTGCAGCGCTTGATGAACGCGTTGTTTATTCAGCACCGATGAAAAAATAATCTCCACATCCGTAAAGGGTTTGGTTCGCTCTAAAATGTTGTCTTTAAACTGTTTGGCCGTGGTGTGGTCTTTTTCGATCAAATCCCATTTGTTGACCACAATCACAATCCCCTTTCGGTTTTTTTGAGCCAATCCAAAAATGTTGACATCTTGGACGTGAAAACCCTCGGCGGCATCTACCATCAAAATGCACACATCGGCGCTTTCAATGGCTCTGACCGAACGCATTACAGAGTAAAACTCCAAATCTTCATGAACCTTGGCTTTTTTGCGCAGCCCGGCCGTGTCAACAAGTACAAAATCAAAGCCGTACGCATTGTAGCGAATGTCGGTACTGTCGCGCGTAGTGCCTGAAATGGGCGTTACAATATTGCGTTCTTGCCCGGTGAGCATATTGATGAGTGAAGATTTCCCGGCGTTGGGTCTGCCCACAACGGCAAATCGGGGTAATTCCTCATTTTGTTCAGAGGAACGCTCGGGCGGTAAAGCTTTGACGACCTCATCCAGTAAATCGCCCGTACCGCTGCCGCTGATGGCGGAAATGCCGTAAACCTCACCCATGCCCAACCCGTAAAACTCTGCCGTTTGCAGCGTGCGTTGGGAGTTGTCCACTTTGTTGGCGGTGAGTAAAACCGGTTTGTTTTGGCGGCGCAACAGGTTGGCTACTTCTTGATCTAAATCGGTAATACCGGCATCAACGTCTACCACGAACAGAATCAAATCGGTTTCATCAATGGCCAGTTGTACTTGTTTGCGAATTTCAGATTCAAAAATATCGTCACTTCCCGTTACGTAGCCGCCGGTATCAATTACTGAAAATTCGCGTCCGTTCCACTCGCTTTTGCCGTAATGGCGGTCGCGGGTAACACCGCTGAATTGATCCACAATGGCCTCTCGGCCGCCCACTAATCTGTTAAAAAGGGTAGATTTACCCACATTGGGTCTTCCTACAATTGCTATTATGCCTGACATGTTTGTTTTTTTATTCAATGTAGCCGAATCGCTTCAGCTTTGACGTATTGGTTCGCCAGTTTTTTTCCACTTTCACGAACAACTCCAAAAATACTTTTTGACCCGTAAAAGCTTCTATATCTCTGCGGGCTTCGGTGCCCACCTTTTTGAGTGCCACACCTCCTTTGCCAATCACAATACCTTTTTGCGATTCGCGTTCCACCATAATCACGGCTCTTATTCTAATAATATCGGGTTGTTCTTTGTATTCTTCAACTAAAACCTCACAAGCGTACGGAATTTCCTTGCTGTAGTACAGCAGTAATTTTTCCCTGATAATTTCTGAGGTAAAAAACCGCATGGGTTTATCGGTGAGTTGATCTTTGGGGAAAAACGGCGGCGATTCGGGGAGTAAATCGGTAATGAGTTTCATCACACCGTCTACATTAAAACCGTGTAATGCCGATACGGGCAATACTTTTGCCTTGGGGAAATGTTGTTGCCAATTGGCCACCGCTTCCTCAACGCCCTCTTGGTTTGATAGATCTATTTTATTGATCAGAACCAAGGTGGGCACGTCGCTTTGGTTAATAGAATCGGCTAAAATTTCGTTTTTGAACTTTTGCTCACCCACCTCCACCATCACCAAAAAAACATCGGCGTCAGCAAGTGCATTTTGCACAAATTTGAGCATAGATTCGTGTAATTTATACGCCGGTTCTACAATCCCGGGCGTATCAGAATACACAATTTGGTGGCTTTCGCCGTTCACAATGCCCATAATACGGTGGCGTGTAGTTTGGGCTTTTGAGGTGATAATAGACAGTTTTTCACCCACTAACTTATTCATTAGTGTTGATTTACCCACATTGGGGCTGCCGATGATATTTACGAATCCTGCTTTGTGCAATTTATTTGTTTGAATGAACTTGCAAAGTAACGAAATATATTCGTATATTTGCACCCGCTTTAGAGAAAGGAAAAAACATACTTAATAATATATCGCGGAGTGGAGCAGTTGGTAGCTCGTTGGGCTCATAACCCAAAGGTCGCAGGTTCGAGTCCTGCCTCCGCAACTCAAAAAAAACCGAAGTTTATCGCTTCGGTTTTTTTTATGGCTCGTTTTGGGTATTTTTATGGGTTGGCTTTTTTGATTGCCGCAATTCCCGGGAGGTCTTTTCCCTCAATAAGTTCCAGTAATGCGCCGCCACCCGTACTCACGTAACTCACGTGTTCTTGAATTTGGAATTTATTTACAGCAGCAACTGAGTCGCCGCCGCCTACAAGTGAGTAAGCACCGCGCTCTGTAGCGGCTACAATGGCAAATGCGGCACTTTTTGTACCCTCGGCAAAGTTGTCAAATTCAAATACGCCCATGGGGCCGTTCCACAAAATGGTCTTGGATTCTTCTAAGCACACCGTGTTGTGACCCATTGCGCGAGGCCCCACATCAAGCCCCATCCATCCGGCCGGTATATGATCGCTCTCGGCAATTTTTTTGGCGGCATCGTTGCTAAAGGTGTTGGCAATGGCGCTGTCCTCCGGCAAAAGGATGCGCACACCTTTGCGTTTGGCAGCTTTTATCACTTTGGCGGCTGTTTCGAGGTGTTCTTCTTCAACCAGTGAGTCGCCCACTTCACCGCCCTGCGCTTTGATGAAAGTGTAGGCCATTCCACCGCCTATAATGAGGTTGTCGAGTTTGCTGAGCAAGTTTTCTATAATCCCGATTTTGGAGGAAACTTTAGCTCCTCCAATTACGGCGGTAAAGGGTTTTTGCGGATTTTCCATCACCTGTGCTACGCTGTCAATTTCGCGTTGCATGAGCAACCCAAACATGCAGTTGTTTTTAAAGAATTGAGCAATAACGGCAGTGGAGGCATGCTCGCGGTGTGCGGTGCCAAAGGCGTCGTTTACATAAACATCGCCCAATTGAGCTAGTGTTTTGGCCATTTCAACGGATCCTTGAGTCTCTCCCTCGTGAAACCGCAAATTTTCCAAAAGTAATATTTGACCGGGTTGAAGTGCTGCGGCTTTTTCACGTGCTTCACTGCCCAAACAGTCATCGGCAAAATCAACCGGTGCCCCGGCGAGTTTACTTACACGTTTTATTATGTGTTGGAGTGAATATTTTTTTTCAGGTCCGTTTTTGGGGCGGCCCAAGTGCGACATGAGAATTACCGAACCACCACCGTTAAGTACCTTTTTGATAGTAAGAACGGCAGCTTTTATGCGCGAATCATCTGTGATTTGAAATTGATTATTCAAAGGAACGTTGAAGTCCACTCGAATAAGGGCTTTTTTGCCCGAAAAGTCAAAATTATCGGCTGTATGCATGTTGTAAGTTGGATTTTTGCAGAGTTATAAGGGCTCTGACCATTAAAATTATGAGGGCAAAAATGGTAAATTTATCGGCAATGCCAAATGATTGTTTTACTTTTGACACTATGCAATATGAAGCGGTAGTAGGACAACAAAACTTGAAGGAGAAGTTGAAGGAATCGGTTGAGAATAATCGAATTAGCCACGCTCAGCTTTTTTTGGGTCCCGAGGGCAGCGGGGCATTACCCCTGGCTTTGGCTTATGCGTGCGATGTTATTGTGCAAAACTCAAAAGATAAGGCTTCCGCACAAAAAAAGTGTGCAAAACTGAGTCACCCCGATTTGCATTTTTGCTTCCCGGTAAATACCACACAAAAGGTAAAAAAACACCCGGTTTCAGCTCATTTTACGCAAGATTGGGTTGAAGCTGTTTTAAAAAACCCGTATTTGAATGTTTACGATTGGTTGCAAAATTTGGGGATTGAAAACAAGCAGGGTTTGATCAATGTGCGCCAAGCGGCTGAAATTCACAAAACTTTATCCCTCAAATCAATGGAGAGTGAGTATAAAGTAATGGTGATTTGGATGGCGGAGTATTTAAATAATGAAGCGGCAAGTAAATTACTCAAATTACTGGAGGAGCCCCCGAATAAAACGCTGTTTATTTTGGTGGCTGAAGAAAGCGATCAAATGCTGAGCACTATTTTATCCAGAGCGCAATTGTTGCGTGTACCTTCCATTTTACCGGCTGATATGCGGGCTGAACTTTCACAAAATCAAAATTGCAGTGCTGAAAATGCTGAGGCGGTGACCGCATTGAGTGAGGGGAACTACCGCAAAGCCCTTCGCGCCTTACAAAAGGATGAGGTACATGAGCAAACAGCCGAGGTGTTTCAAAACTGGATGCGCAACTTGTGGAAAAAAGACATTACAGCCGTTTTGAAGTTTGTGGATGAAATAAGCAAAACGGGACGCGAAGGCCAAAAAGAGTTTTTGAGTTACGGGCTGCATATTTTTAGGGAATGTATGGTTTGGAACTACGCCGGAGAGCAATTATTACGCACGGCAGGTAAGGAAAAAGCCTTTATAGAAAAGTTTTCAAAAATGGTGCACAGCGGTAACGGTGTGGAGTTTGCCGAGGAGTTTGAAAATGCTGTTTCTCACATTGAACGCAACGTAAACAGCAAAATTATTTTTACCGATTTATCGCTCAAGTGCATGAAGCTGCTTCGCCGCCCGGCCAACAAGGTGCCCGAGGTTGCCGCGTGATGGGCCGGGTTCCAATGTTACCAAATCATTAAATCGGATTTTAAATATAGGCTCAAGGTCGAGCCGGTCTGTACCATACTTTTATATTTGCAGCCGAATTAATCACTTTAGGTTCACTGTAAATGGCCAAAAAAATAAAAATGGTAAAAAACTCGGTTTATACACGTTTCATAGGCGAGTTTATCGGGGCGTTTTTGTTTTCGCTGTTGTTTTTCATTTTTGTGTATCGCTATGCTTCAGGTGATTACAACATGAATTACGCTGAGTTGAGCTTTTATACGGGCTTGGCTTTATTAGCCTCAGGGTTTACGCCAACACTTAGATATGTGGTAGATGTAATCCCGGTCATAACCATGATTAAACTACTTGAAGAGGGTTTTACATGGAAGCGTTTTGCTCATATTCCCATTCAGTTTGTAGGATCTGCCTTAAGTATTTGGGTTTTCTTTTTACTCAACGAAAACTTGCTTTCGAATATAAATTTAGCCCATAACTTTCAAACCCTTCGGTTTCCATTGAGTGATGTTTGGACGGCAGCCTTAATCAATGGGGTTACCGCCGGCGTACTGTATTACCTGTTTTACATTGTGCGTTATGTCTTTAAAGAAGTGGAGTTTTCAGGGACGTTGTTGAACTCATCGGTATGGTGCTTGTTGTTTTTCTCCACCGCTTGGTTAGATCTTATTTCATCGCTTAACCCGTTTGGCTTGCTGTGGTTTGAGTTTTTCTCAGAGCCCGATTTTCAAATTACTCTTGAGGGGATTTTGATTCATGTAGTTTCCCCGCTTTTCTTTTTGGTGTTGAGTAAATTTTATATCAACGTAAATTTAGTAAAAGAATACGTGGACTCAAGGCCGCGATTTCCCAAAGAAACCGTATTTAAAAATTACGACGTGTAGGTTATGGCAAAACTGAAGAAAAAGAACAATCAAGAACCAAACTTGGATACGTACACGGGTTTAAATACGGGCTTTACCTCTGCTATCATTGGCCAAAGGCGGTATCGCATTTTGCGTCTGTTCTTTTTTAAAGAACGTACTTTTTTTCGGCTGATGGTGGCTTTTGTTATACTGGCAGCCATTTTTTATCCCTATCCGCGCATCGCCATGTGGGTGGGCTTTTGTTTTGCGGCTTACAGTGCCATCGCTAATGATTCCATTCAAACCATAGGTACTTTTATTGCCAGTAACGATGATCAACCGTGGTGGAAACTGTGGTTGTACATAGGCGGTATTTTTGTGATTACCGTTTTTGTGAGTTGGTCGCTTTACGACGGCGATGTCTCTTACCAAAGGTTGAGCTCCAAGGGTTTTTCTGAAGCACCTACAGAGTTTCACTTTTTACAACTGGCAGCGCCTTTGATTCTATTGATCATCACCCGCGTGAAAATGCCGGTTTCTACCACATTTCTGTTACTCTCGGCTTTTAGCGGTAGTGCCGAAGGTATTATTAGCGTTACCCAAAAGAGTTTAATGGGCTATGTAATCTCGTTTATTATGGCCACTATAGTATGGTTGGTGCTGGGTAAGTTTGTGCAAAGAATTACCTCCGGAAAGCCCAATCCTATTTGGAGGGTGGCTCAGTGGATCATCAGCGGCGGTTTGTGGAGCGTTTGGGTCATGCAAGATGCAGCTAACATTGCCGTGTTTTTAGATCGAAGTTTGAGCATTTGGAGCTTTGTGTTTTTTGCCGGCTTTATCTTTTTTGGCTTGGGATTGCTCTTTTACCTGCGCGGTGATAAAATACAGCAAATTGTGCGCGAAAAATCGCAAGTTACCGATGTGAGGGCAGCCTCCATAATCGACTTGGTATATGCCGCCATACTGTACTATTTCAAAGTGTTGAGCACCGTCCCCATCAGTACTACCTGGGTGTTTTTGGGCTTGTTGGGCGGCAGGGAGCTGGCGATGCAATTCAGCAAACACGCTTCTACCGGGCGCACCGCCGGGCAAACCATCAGCTTGGTTTTGCGCGATGTGCTTTTTGCGTTCATAGGACTGGCCATATCCATTATTTTAGCCGTCTTAGTCAACCCCAACATTCAAGAGGAATTGGGTGACTATTTTGGGTATTAATTTTTTGGGTCAGAACCCCAATCCCATCTGCAAAATTGTTTTTTCAGCGTCGTTGCGTTTCGGTTCTGACCGAGAAAATGCAAGGATTAACAATCAAAAACGGAATCAATTCAGCGGGGTGTATTACTTTCGCACAAAACAACAAACATGTACGCATTCTTAAAACAAACTCACTATGTACTGATGATAATATTATTGGTACTGCTTTTATTCACCATTTTCAGGTTTGCCGTGAACGCCAACCAAAAGAAACCCTTTGGTGCTTTTGAAGATAAACAGAGCTTGGCCGTTTTAATTTTAACCCACATTCAATTGCTGATAGGGTTAATATTGCTTTTTACGGGACCTTGGGCTCAGTATTTTTCTCAAATGGGTGAGGTGATGGGAAACTCAGACCTTCGTTTTAAAATCATTGAGCACCCGGTAACCATGATTTTGGCTGTTGTTGCCGTTACTATTGGTCGTGCTCGCGGAAAACGTCAAGCCGATGATACGGCTAAGTTTAAGCAAATGGCACTGTTTTACGGCATCGGGCTTTTGCTGATGGTGATTCGTATTCCTTGGAGCTCAATGGGCTGATTTATGGATAAAAACGAATTAATAAATACCGCAGGAACAGTAGAAAAGGCGGTTTTGGTGGGTGTTGTGATGCCCGGCCAAACAGAGGAACAACTTGCCGAATATTTGGACGAGTTGGAGTTTTTGGCCAAAACGGCCGGCATCGATGCGCAAAAGCGTTTTTCACAACAGCTGGCCGCGCCCGATCCGCGGTTTTTTGTGGGCAAAGGAAAACTGGAAGAAATAACGAGCTTTGTAAAGGAGCAGAAAATAGATACCGTTATTTTTGATGATGACCTGTCGCCGTCACAACTGCGCAATATAGAGAACCGCCTCAAGGTAAAAATTTACGACAGGAGTTTATTAATACTCGATATTTTTCAATTGCGGGCACAAACGCGGCAGGCCAAAACCCAAGTGGAGTTGGCGCGCTCACAATATTTGTTGCCGCGGTTAACGCGCATGTGGACGCACTTGGAACGCCAGCGTGGCGGTACGGGAACGCGCGGCGGAGCGGGAGAGAAGGAAATTGAAACCGACCGGCGCATTATTCGAAATAAAATAGCCAAACTCAGCGAAAAGCTGAAGACTATCGAAAAGCAAAAGGCCACCCAGCGCAAAAACCGGAAAGGTATGGTGCGCGTAGCTTTAGTGGGATATACGAATGTGGGGAAAAGTACCATCATGAATTCGCTTTCCAAATCGGAAGTGTTTGCCGAGAATAAGCTTTTTGCCACTTTAGATACTACGGTGCGCAAAGTGGTTATTCATAATTTGCCTTTTTTGCTCAGTGATACGGTGGGTTTTATTCGAAAGCTGCCGCACCAATTGGTGGAGTCGTTTAAATCAACGTTAGATGAGGTGCGTGAATCTGATTATT
Source organism: uncultured Cryomorphaceae bacterium (assembly GCA_913056155.1). Taxonomy (GTDB): domain Bacteria; phylum Bacteroidota; class Bacteroidia; order Flavobacteriales_G; family Salibacteraceae; genus Salibacter. The sequence continues at coordinate 3,708 of CAJXMT010000044.1, read as the reverse complement.
TAATTCATGTGGTGGATGTATCGCACCCCAACTTTGAGGAGCAAATTCAAACGGTAAATGAAACACTGGCTGAAATTATTCAGGATGAAAAGCCCATGTTGATGGTTTTTAATAAAGTAGATCGTTACCGCGACATCAAAGATGATGAGTTTGACGAAACCGGAAATGAGAAACAAACCGTTTCACTGGCTGAGATTAAAAAGCATTACTCGGCCAAAAAGCATCCGAGTATATTTGTTTCGGCAAAAGATAAAATCAATTTTGATGAGTTCAAAGAGCTTATTTACAATAAAATAAAATCTATTCATGCCCGCAGGTACCCTTACAATAACTTTTTGTACTAAATTTGACGTAGGAGAAGCGGTATGACAAAAAAGGTTTATACATTACATAAAGACCCGAATTTACTGCCTGTTTGGAAGGAGTTGTTGCGTTATCCCGCATTTTTCTTTCGGGAGTTTAAAAAGGACGTTACGGTGCATGACGGCGGATTTAAGGAATCTATGCAAATATTCAAAGATGAGGTGTACAGGCTGTTTGATGCAACGGGAGATTGGGTAGTGAAGATTTACGTGATGTTTGTATTGATCATTTTACCGCTGTTGATCAACTTCTTGCTCAGGCCGTTTTTTACGGAATAAAAAAGGCCGCTTTTTCAAGCGGCCTCAGGTATTTAAAACTGTTTTTTAGCCAGATACCAAGTTGTTTTTTCTAAGCTGTCGTCAGCCATGCGTTGTTCGTAAGCCTCAAGTGTTTTGGGCGGCGGAACGATGGCTTTTTCACCTTCTTTCCAATCTAATGGACAAGCAGCCTTGTTTTTGTCTGAAAATTGTAATGCTTTTAAGGCCCTTACAATCTCATCCATATTTCTACCTACGTTTAAAGGATAATACATGATGAGGCGAATTTTTTTCTCAGGATCTATAAAAAACACGGCACGAACAGCTGAAGTTTCACTTTCGTTAGGCTGCAACATTCCGTAAAGTTTAGAAACTTTCATGTCGATATCCGCAATAATGGGAAAGTCTAAATAAACGCCCGTATTTTGCTTGATGTTGTCCACCCAACCAATATGAGAGTGAATGGAATCAATACTCAAGCCCAGTAACTCGGTATTTAAATCGTCAAACTCTTGTTTTCTCTCGGCAAACCCGCTCATTTCTGTGGTACAAACCGGTGTAAAATCGGCGGGATGCGAAAACATCACAATCCATTTGTCTTTGGCGAAATCTTTCAATTCGATTTCACCTTTTGTTGTAACAGCTTTGAAGTCGGGAGCTTGGTCTCCTATGCGCGGCATAGGATATTGCTCTTGATGCTCTAATTCTCTATTTTGATTTTCCATCGTATTTATATTTAATTGATTTTTGAATTGAGAAGCAAAAGTAGTTTGTCCAAAATAGAATGTAAGTGATATAAATCACCGCTTCAACAAACTTGTTTTGCTTTTCAAGAGGTAAATTGGCCCACCGGAAAGTTGGAGAACGAAATCATTGTTGTCACCGGAGGCCAAAAAGCAAGAGTTGCAATTGGAAGTATCTAAGCAAAATAAATTGTCAGACGTGATGAAATTCTCTTAGGTTCCTTTACTGTTCAATGGGTGCTAACGGTCGTGGCTATGCGTAGTGCGGGATTTTAAGGCACCTCACTTTCCGTTTAGCAATTAGTTTATTTAATGTAATTACATTTATATCAGCACTTTCGCCCGCATTACGTATAGCCATTGTTGGCATTTCGTTATTTTTAATCCAATGTTTTTATCAATCCGAAACATAATTGGTCAATATTGCCCATTTTTTCATTAAATGCAGAAACATTGGATAGTATTATTATTCCATTTTCGTTTTCTAAATCTAAGGCCATTGACGAAGTATAACCTCCAGTTCCTCCATTATGCCAAATCAATTCACCACCATTTTTTCTTTTTAAAATATGCCATCCAAGTCCAATACTCATATTGTCGTTTACTTTAAATGTAGGCTTTTGGGTCAATGCTAATTCCTTATTCGCAATATCAAATTGAGCTAAAGCAAACTTGGATAAATCTTCTACTGTAGAAAAAATTGCTCCGCCACCAGCTAAAACGTCAAAATCCCAATTCGAAGTGGGTTTCCCATTTGGTTTTAATCCTTTTACAAGTTCAGTCTTTAAATTTTCTCTTTTACTCGTAGAGTTTACCATTTTATATTTTGTAAATATTTTCTCTTGTAATAGTAATTCAAACGTTGATTTTGCAATAGTTGCTAATTCAAATCCCAAAACTCCAGCACCAAGGTTAGAATACTCATACCTAATTCCAGGCTCTTGATTTAGTTTGACTTCTTTTGTTAAATAATCTATAAGCTTTTCTATATTGTAATCTTTATAAGGGTTGTCTTGGTCAACAAACAAAAGATTTAGGTTTGAAGGCAATCTTGGAAGTCCAGAAGTATGATTTGCAAGTTCCTTGAAAGTGATTACATTATCGGAATTAACTTTGAAATCAAGGTAATCTTGGATATTGTCATCTAATTTTAGTTCTTGGTCGTTTACAAGATTTGACAATAAGGTTGCTGTAAATACTTTAGTAATAGAACCTATTTCAAAAGCATCCTTATAATTTTCGATTAATTTAATTGTGTCATTTATTCTTTCAATTCCAATAAAGTCAATTTTTCCGTTTTTAATTAAAGCAAGTGATAATTGAGTGTTGTTTGGTAACGATTTAGTATTGTCAAATAGAAGTTCAGACTGCTCTTTAGTAATTCCAATATTTGAGATTTCAATCCCATTTTCAGCAACGGTTATTTGTCCATTAGAACAACTCGAAAGTACAATTCCGATTAATGTAGTTAAATATTTTCTCATTTGTTTTTTCATAATGAATGCCAACGGTTTGCAGCTAAGAAACGTGGGGCTTTCGAAGCTCTTACTTGTCCGCCCGTAACTAATTTAGCCACGAAGAATGAACCTGGCGTTTATCAATGTCCGCCCCATGTTTTCTTAGGTGCTGTTGCCACACGTTTTTTTATCCTGCTTCTTGTCTCCAAAAATCTATGATTCTATTTTTTTTGATTTTGAAACCATAAACAACCATAGATTCAGTACACCAGTTCGGATCGACAAGAAACGTATTGTTAATACTCAATCTAAATGAGCAGTCTTCACCGTCAAAGTTGACTGTTATTTTGTCCTTACAGTCTGATGGGTCAGTGTAACCTTCAGGAGCAATGTTAAAGTGATATTCTTTTTCAAATCGTTGGTTTCTTGTCAGTGAATCAGAATTAAGGTCATTTAGAAATCGAGTTAAGTATTCAGCCGTCAAGTCGACCATTATTGAAGTCTCTTGGTCATTGTCTGGATATTGAACTTCACGAATAGAATCAATTTTTGCGAATAAGTCTAATTGAAGGTCTTTATTTTCAAGTTTTAAGAAGTCGGTAATTGTCCCTGAGCATTTACTTGTCCCGATTTGCTCAGTTTCATTATCCACTTTTTGAGTTTCTGCAACTTTGATTGCCGAATCAGTTAAAGTCTGTGATTCTGTTTCGATATTTTCAGACACTTTTCCATTGTCGGCTGAATTACTACAGCCAATTAATGTTAGGATAGTCATTATGTGAATCAGTGTCATCATTTTTTAATGTGTGGCAACGGTTTTGTATATAGCTTGTAGCGTGCAAATTAGCGATTATTTTTCGGTTGAGCACAAGCCAGATTTTTAAATTT
>CAJXMT010000043.1 GCA_913056155.1 uncultured Cryomorphaceae bacterium | reverse complement strand
GGGGCTGTTGTGGAGTGCAGTGTTTTAAACAGTGAGTCCGGACCGATTTACATCGGTAAAGATGCTGTGGTTATGGAAGGTTGCATGATACGCGGCGGCTTTGCCATGAATGAGAAAGCCACTCTTAAAATGGGAGCCAAAATATACGGAGCCACTACATTAGGCATGCATGTAAAGGCGGGAGGAGAGGTAAACAACAGCGTGATTTTTGATTATTCCAACAAAGGACATGACGGGTTTTTGGGAAACGCCGTAATTGGCAGCTGGTGTAATTTGGGAGCCGATACCAATAATTCAAACCTCAAAAATAATTATGGACATGTGCGTTGTTGGAGCTACAAAACAGAGCGTATGGAAAATACAGGGTTACAATTTTGCGGTTTGATTATGGGAGACTTTTCCAAAACAGGCATTAATACCATGTTGAATACGGGGACGGTAACGGGTGTGGCCGCAAATATTTTCGGCGGTGGTTTTCCTCCCAAATTTGTTCCTGATTTTAGTTGGGGAGGAGCAGAGGGCTTTGCAGAATACAATCTTGAAAAAGCACTGGAGGCCGCAGGCCGGATGATGGAAAGGCGCCAAAAGAAACTCACTGCAGCACAATGCGACATATTGACCGGTATTTTTCAACAAACCCGCCGTTTACGCACAAATTAATAGACATATTTTCAGTTAAAAGAAAACGGCACGAGTGTTGACTTGTGAGTTGAATCTTTATTCAGAAATAATTTACGGGGTTTTAAAGTTAATCAACTCCAATAAAAATAGAGCCAACAAGAATGAATAAATTCGATATAGATTTTTTAGGACTAAGCAGTATGTTAAACGATGATGCCGAATTCATTCCTTTGCTATCGAAGGAAGATGAGGACGAAATCATGAATGAGACTGTTCCCGAATCGCTTTCTATTTTACCGCTGCGCAATAATGTTTTGTTTCCCGGTGTGGTGATTCCCATTACGGTGGGTCGCGACAAATCCATTAAGTTGGTGAACGATGCTTATGACAACGGCAGGGTGATTGGCGTGGTTTCGCAAAAAAGCGGCGAGGTTGAAAATCCGGGAGCTGAGCATTTGCACCGGGTAGGAACGGTAGCGCGCATTATCAAAAAGTTGAAAATGCCCGACGGTAGCGTAACAGTGATTATTCAAGGTAAGCGCCGTATGAAATTGAATGAAATCTTGACTGACGAGCCTTATTTTAAGGCCTCCATTAGCGCTTTAGAAGAGGAACTTCCCTCTGAAAATGATGCACAGTTTCCGGCATTGATTTCTTCTATTAAGGAATTGTCGCTTAAAATCATCAATGAATCACCCAATATTCCCAGTGAGGCTCAAGTAGCTATAAAAAATATTGAGAGTGCTTCTTTTTTAATCAACTTCATCAGCTCAAATATGTCGCGCCCTGTTGCGGACAAACAAGAGCTGTTGGAAATGTTGAATCTGCAAAAACGTGCCGAAAAAGTACTTCGTTTTTTGACCGATGAATTGCAAATGTTGCAATTGAAAAACGACATTCAATCTAAGGTAAAAACTGATATAGACAAGCAACAGCGCGAGTACTTCCTCCACCAACAAATGAAGCAAATTCAAGAGGAGTTGGGCGATAATCCCATGGATCAGGATTTGAACGATTTTAAAAAGAGAGCGAAAAAGAAAAAGTGGAATAAAGAGGTAAATCAAGTTTTTGAAAAGGAATTGAGCAAGCTGGAACGCATGAATCCTAATGGGGTAGAGTATTCTGTTCAATCGAACTATTTGGATACGCTGCTTGATTTGCCTTGGGGCGAGTTTTCAAAAGATAAAATTGACTTGAAACGCGCCGAGAAAATTCTCGATAGAGATCATTACGGACTGGAAAAGGTAAAAGATCGTATTTTAGAACACCTGGCCGTTATAAAACTTAAATCTGATTTAAAAGCGCCCATCATTTGCCTGACGGGACCTCCCGGAGTGGGTAAAACCTCATTGGGTAAATCTGTGGCTGAAGCTGTAGGCAGAAAATACGTACGCATGTCATTAGGAGGAATGCGCGATGAAGCCGAAATTCGAGGACACCGCAAAACCTACATTGGCGCCATGCCGGGCAGAATTATTCAAAGCCTTAAAAAAGCCGGTACTTCCAACCCCGTGTTTATCTTGGATGAAATAGATAAAGTGGGCCACAGTATGCACGGCGATCCTTCTTCTGCTTTACTTGAGGTTTTGGATCCCGAGCAAAATGACACATTCGTTGATCACTTTTTGGAAGTAGATTACGATTTGTCAAACGTGATGTTTATTGCCACGGCTAATAACATCAATGCGGTGCAGCCTGCCCTTAAAGACAGATTGGAAATTATTGAGGTAAACGGCTACACGGTTGAAGAAAAAATTGAAATTGCCAAGCGTCACCTCATTCCCAAACAAGTGAAACAACACGGTTTAAAAGCCGCTCAATTTAAGCTGAATAAAAAAGTGCTCGAAAAACTTATTGAGGGATATACCCGTGAGAGCGGTGTAAGGAACTTGGAAAAGAAAATTGGCAAGCTCACTCGCCAAATTGCTAAAAAAGTAGCCATGGAGGAAGAGTTTAATCCCACCTTGTCCCTTGATAATTTAACGGAGTATTTAGGCCCCGGAATTGCCAAAGAAAAATATGAAAATAATGACCACGCCGGTGTGGTTACAGGATTGGCATGGACAGCAGTGGGGGGCGATATACTTTTCATTGAATCCTCCATTTCACCCGGAAAAGGCAAACTGACGCTCACGGGAAGTTTGGGAGATGTAATGAAAGAATCTGCAGTGGTGGCGATGGAGTATCTCAAGGCTCACGCCTCATTTTTAGATATTGACCACAAACGGTTTGATGAGTTCAACGTACACATTCACGTTCCCGAGGGAGCCATCCCCAAAGACGGGCCCAGTGCGGGTGTCACAATGTTAACTTCATTGGCTTCTGTATTTACGCAACGCAAAGTAAAAAACAAATTGGCTATGACGGGTGAAATTACATTGCGCGGCAAAGTGTTACCCGTTGGCGGCATCAAAGAGAAAATTTTAGCTGCCAAACGAGCTGATATTAAAGAAATCATTCTTTGTGAGCAAAATAAAAAAGATGTGGAAGATATCAATGAAAAATACTTAAAAGGACTTCAAATTCATTACGTAAGTGAAATGAAGGAAGTATTGGAAATTGCATTACTCAAACAAAAGGTGGATCAACCGGTAGCGTTTAAATCGACTTCGAGAAATTGAGATTTTGGTCAGAACCATTGACCCAATGAAGAAAATCAGCATTCCGTGCTGCTGATTTGAAGTTTTGAAGTGATTTTATGTTTTTGGGAACCGATTGAGAAGTCAATAACGACCGGATTGAATACCTGGTTTTACGACGTTTTTCTCCACATTTCCAAGTTTTCGGGTTCATTATATTCGCGTACTTTTGCATTTTCATTTTTAATCGGGCTAAAATCTAAAACACACTAAATCAATTATGAAAACCGATATATTACTCGGCCTGCAATGGGGCGACGAGGGAAAAGGAAAAATCGTAGATGTGCTTACCCCGCAATATGATATTATCGCCAGGTTTCAAGGCGGGCCCAACGCGGGTCACACCTTAGAGTTTAATGAAATCAAACACGTTTTGCATACTATACCCTCCGGTATTTTTCGTCCTGAGGCTATTAACATTATCGGTAACGGCGTAGTTATTGACCCCGTAACCTTGGCTAAGGAACTGGACGCTTTGCAAGAACATGAGGTGGATATTTCAAAAGCCCTTCGGGTTTCCAAAAAAGCACATATCATTTTGCCCACGCACCGTCTCTTAGATGCAGCTTCTGAACGGGCAAAGGGTTCTTCAAAAATCGGTTCTACACTCAAGGGAATAGGACCTACATATATGGATAAAACCGGAAGGAACGGACTTAGAGTAGGGGATATTATTGAAGAGAATTTTACCGAACGGTATGCGGCTCTGAAACAAAAACATCTTCAACTACTGGAAAACTTCGATTACCCTACTGAGGATTTAGGCGCAATGGAAGATGTGTTTTTCGAGTCTCTCGAGTCGCTGAGAAAACTTCCGCTTATTGATAGTGAACACTATTTGAATGATGCGCTAAAGAATAACAAAAAAATACTGGCCGAAGGTGCCCAAGGCTCACTTTTGGATATAGATTTCGGCTCTTATCCTTTTGTTACTTCATCCAATACGGTTTCGGCCGGGGCGTGTATCGGTTTGGGATTGGCTCCGAATAAAATAGGTGAGGTATTCGGGATTTTTAAAGCTTACTGCACCCGAGTAGGCAGTGGTCCGTTCCCCTCTGAGTTATTTGACCAAGACGGAAGAAGGTTAGCAACAAAGGGACATGAGTTTGGGGCTACAACAGGCAGACCTCGCCGTTGCGGTTGGCTGGATTTACCGGCATTGAAATATGCCGCTATGCTAAACGGTGTAACTCAACTCATCATGACAAAAGCAGATGTACTGAGCGCTTTTGAAATCATTAAAGTGTGCACACATTACATATACAAAGGTGAAAAAATAGATTACTTCCCTTATGATGTAAACGGCGAAAACATAGAGCCGGTTTGGCAAGAGTTTAAGGGGTGGGCTGAAGATTTAACTCATGTGAAATTTGTAGATGAACTCCCCGGCACTCTTATTGAATATATTGAATTTATCGAGGAGCAACTGAATGTTCCCGTTAAAATAGTTTCGGTTGGTCCCAAGCGTGATCAAACTTTAATGAGATGAGGATTTCACCGCGTTTAAAAAATGATGTTGCGCGCTTTTTATGGAGTGTCGCCATTCTTTTTTTATGCGTAAGTACAGTCTCGGGACAGGGTGAAAAAACCAAAATCAAGATGATTTACGCCGAAACCGGTGTTTTTGATGAATCATTAGGTGAAAACACAAGGAAACTTATTGGAAGTGTGCAATTTAAGCACAAAGGCAGCACGATGTTTTGCGATAGCGCCTATTTGTTTGGTAACTCAAATAGCTTAAAAGCTTACGGAAATGTACGTATTGTAAAAGGGGATTCTGTATCGGTTACGGGCGACTCGCTGGATTATAACGGGAATACTGAATTTGCAAAACTGCGCGGTGATGTTACATTGGAGGACGGTAATCAGATTTTGAAAACGACGTATCTTGATTATGATTTAGCGCAAAATTTTGCTTATTACGTTGGAGGAGGGGTTCTGACGAATAAAAAAGACAGCTCAATTTTGGTAAGCGATATCGGGTATTTTTATGAGGATGAAGAGGTTTTTCACTTTAAAAGCAATGTGGAACTGACCTCACCGGATTATGATATTGTTTCTGATACAATGCATTACTTGCAAAAAACTGAGGTTGTTTATTTCTTCGGCCCTACTTGCATTACTTTTGATTCGGCAGAGATTTATTGTGAGAGGGGCTTTTACGACCAAATCAACGACCGCTCACAATTTGTGAAGCATGTTCGCATTGAAGAAAATGAGCGCATTATTGAGGGTGACAGCGTGGTATATGATCAGCGTTTAGGTATTGGAGAAGTTTTTTGCAATTCCGTCATCACAGATACATTGAATAACGTCATTATAGAAAGCGACTATGCGTATTTAAACGAAAACGACAGTATTTCCATTGCGACCGGATATTTGACGATGAAACAAATATTTGATAAAGACACGCTCTTTTTACATTGTGATTCTTTAATCACAGAATATGACAGTACGCGAAAAAACAGAATATTAAGAGGTTACAGAAAGGTGAAATTTTATAAGGCTGATATGCAAGGTAAATGCGATTCGTTGATTTACAATACGGGAGATTCCAATATTGTAATGTATGACGATCCCGTTTTGTGGACAGATTCTACCCAAATGACGGGTGACCTTATAAAAATCAGAACCTATAACGGGAAAATCGATAAACTCTTCATTTACGATAAATCTTTTATTATTACTGAGGTGCTTGAAGAGAAACGATGGTACAACCAAATTAAAGGCCGGGATTTAGTGGCTTATTTCGAAAAAAATGAAATTAGAAAAATTGAAATTGAAGGTAACGGCCAAACCATTTATTTTACGGAAGAAGATGATGGGACTATTTCAGGAATGAACAGATTGGATTGCAGCAATATGACCATTTATATGGATAGCGGTCAAATTGATAATATACGTTTTTATGTAAAACCCGATGCCATTTTATACCCCATTAAAGACCTCACTGAAGAGTTGATATTTTATGAAGGTTTTAAGTGGCGCGCGGCGGAACGTCCTCAAACCCGCAAGGGGATTTATTTTTGGGAACCGAAGACAGAGGGGAAAGGAATTGCAGCACCCCCCGTGAAGGAAGAAGGGTTGCTCAAAGGTGATGGCAAGTCGAAAGCCACAGACTCTATCGAAAAAACGGAACCATCCGATTCTGAATCAAATGATCCGGAGGAGGCAGGTGATTTAAAAACCGGGAAAAACGCTGATCCGGATGATAATACAGTTGACTAGCGAAGTATAAGAGGGGATTATGAAATTTCTTATGCTTATCTCGTAGAGATTGAATTTGCCGGTTCAGCGCGGGACCGCAGCAAATTGGCATACAGTTCAACACACAATTGACCTCAAATCATTATTAAACCGTTCGATACAAAACGAGTTCTCAGTTCGTTTTGGATAATTCAGCTGCCGTAGTGAGTTTGAATCCCGTTCCATGTATGGTTTCTATTCGTGCATGAGGATCTGCACTTAAAAACTTGCGAAGTTTGGTGATAAAAACATCCATACTTCTGCCCATAAAATAATCGTTTTTTCCCCAAACAACGCGCAGAGCCACTTCACGAGTTACAACATTTTCTTTTTCAGAGCACAATAACTTGAGAAGTTCAGATTGTTTTTTAGTGAGATGAATCGATTCTTCGGGAGAGTTCAAACGATTTTCTTTACTGTTAAATTCCAGAGTACCAATTTTGAAAATATGTTGATCCTCGCGACTTTTTACGCGATTTAGCGTTTTTAATAAATTGGTTATTCTCAACGCTAATTCGTCAATATTAAAGGGCTTTGTGATGTAATCTTCCGCACCTATTTTTAAACCTTCTAATTTATCACGATCTTTATTTTTAGCTGTCAAAAAGAAAATGGGAATTTCAGGCTTTTGTTTTCTTATTTTTCTGCCTAGGGTGAAGCCATCTGTTTTGGGCATCATGACATCCAAAATGCAAAGCTCAAATTCATGAGATAAAAAAGTTTCATAGCCGCTATCTCCATCAGTAGCTCGGGTTACTTCAAAATTTCGATCATTGAGGTTATCCTCTATGGCAAAACCGAGGTTTTCATCATCTTCAACAAGTAAAATTCGTGCAGGTAACATAATCTTGGAATTGTGTGTGAAAGGTGAGACGCAATTCTACCCGTAAATTATGCCTCAATAGGCAAAAAAACAGAAAAATCACTTCCTTTTCCTTCTCTGCTTTGCAACTTAACTCTGCCTTTGTGTTGATGCACCACAGCTTTAACATAGCTGAGACCAATTCCAAAACCCTTAACGTTGTGTATGTTACCTGTAGGTACACGATAAAACTTATCAAATACTTTCGTCAATTCGCGTTGAGGAATCCCAATACCTTCATCTTCAATATCAATCTTGATGAATTTATTACTGTTGGAAGTGGTGATTTTAATGTTGGGAGCGTCTTTACAGTATTTTACTGCGTTTTCAACTATATTGTTGATAGCTCCTGAAAGCAATTCGTAATCTCCTCGAACCATTGATTGTTCGGCTTTTAATTCCACAGTTAAACTTCCGTTTGCCGCCTTAATGTTGAGTTCAAAAGTCTCGGCCGTATTTTTTATGAGTTTATGAATGTCAACCTCTTTATTTTCAGTAGTTCGGCCGTTACCACTTTCAGGGGCAATTTGAAGTATTTTATCAACATGATTTTGCAGGCGTTTATTTTCAGTTTGAATAATTTCAGCGTACTTTTTTAAGCGCACTTTATTTTCAGTAATGTCGGGTTTGAGCAGAACACCCGCCGATAAATCAATTGTGGATAAAGGGGTCTTAAACTCGTGTGTCATATTGTTGATAAAATCAGTTTTCACTTCGCTCATTCGCTTTTGTTTCAAAATAATGTACAGGGTGAAAGCAAAAAAGAGGATAACGAAAAGTACCAAAATAGAGGAGTAAATCCAAAAGTTCATTTTGACCCAAAGTGATTGATTTCGATTATAAAAATACACGCTGAAGTAATGGCCGTCATCCTCATCCCAAGTTACGTCAGGCATTTTGGTTTCATTATCATGGTCTTGTTCATCTTTAAACTCAATGGTTTCATGATACACAATGCTATCGTTAAAGCAGTCGTAAATATTAAATCTAAAATCTTCTCTGATGTCTGAATTCGCAAACTCCGATTTTAGAAGAGATTTGAGATAATAGGGATGAAGCGTATCTTGTGTTCGGGCTCTGAAAAAATTACCTTCAATTTGCGCCACGGGTTCGGGAAGCATGGTGCTGTCTCCCGAGTGTTTTTGTATGGTATGTACAACTTTGGTCAGAGCCGAAGACACCGTATTGTTAAAATGGGTTTGTTCGAGAACAACAGCTCTTTTGACCCAGAAAATTTGAGTGACTACCAAGGCGATGAGTAAAGCAGAAGCAAAAATGATGAGGATTCGAATGGTGCGTCTGCTCATTGGGAAAGGGGATTAGAGTAAGAGCCGATGAATTAGACCCCGACTCAAATACATTTGAAGTAGTCAAACGGTTCTTTGCAATCTTGGCATTGATAGAGGGCTTTGCAAGCTGTAGAGCCAAATTGGCTGATCATTTTAGTGTTTTCAGACTTACACTGCGGGCACCTTACTGTTTTTTTTCCTCCTGTAAGGGCGCTCTTATCAGTTGTTTTTTCAGCCGGTGGAGCAATTCCGTATTCTTCCAGTTTTTTTCGTCCTACATCTGTGAGCCAATCTGTTGTCCAAGCGGGAGAAAGAACAGTAACCACTTCAACTTTTTCGAACCCCAACTTTTCTAAATGTTCTTTAATGTCACTTTCAATGCGCTGCATGGCCGGGCATCCTGAATAGGTAGGGGTAATGGTAACGCGAACAGTCTCACCAAACTTATCTACTTTGCGCACTACGCCCATATCGGTTACCGTGAGTACGGGAATTTCCGGATCTGTCACATTGGACAATTCCTGAAATATTTGTTCTTCGGTATAATCCGTTACATTTTCCATGAGTCAAAAATTGATTACCAAGTAGCATCGGGATAAGCGCGCGGTAAGTACTGCATTTCAGATAATATAAAGCCCATTTGTTCAGAGTGGATACCTTTTAATTTTCCACCGGATTGCATCCAAGCATCTTCAGGTGGCACTTTAAGCGTGGCTTCGGTAAAAACATCTTTCACTTTTTGCAACCATTTTGAATGTAACGGCTTAAGATCAGGCGCAATACCTTCTTTCATCAAGATGTCATCCACCTCATCCATATCGAACATCTCACCCGTAAACATCCAAAGCTCATCGGCGGCAGTTTGCATGATAACGTGACTCTCTTCCGTACCGTCTCCCAGGCGAATTACCCAATCTGAATTGTGTTTGAGGTGATAGGTTACCTCTTTTAAAGATTTTTGGGCTATAGCCGCTATTTGTTCATCTTTGGATTTCACTAATTCGTGCAGGAATAGATAGTGAAAAACATCGTAATAGAAAGAGCGCATAATAGTATTGCCCCAATTTCCGTTCGGCTGTTCAACCAGTAATAAGTTTTTAAACTCACGTTCTGCGCGGTGATAAGCTAAATCATCTTCTGTTCGATTTTTGTCTTCAATTCGGGCAGCATACTCTAAGTAAGAACGGCTTTGCCCCACTAAGTCTAATGCAATATTAATCAGCGCAATATCTTGCTCCAACTTGGGGCCGTGTCCGCACCATTCACTCAGGCGGTGACCTAAAATCAGCGAGGTATCGCCTTGTCGTAATGTGTATTGAAATAAAGCTTCTTTGATTGTCATTTAAGAGCGTGTTGAGTTTTGAATAAACACAAAAGGACTCGAAATACAAATATTTCAAGTCCTCATTAATTTTATATGTGCCCCACTTCGTCCGGTATCTCGTAAAATGTGGGATGTCGGTAAATTTTGTCATCAGCCGGTTCAAAAAGTGAATCTTTTTCAGCCGGGTTGTTGGCATGTACTTGGTTGGATTCTACAACCCAAATACTTATACCCTCACTTCGACGTGTGTAAACATCTCTTGCATTTTCAATTGCCATTTCATGATCTGCAGCATGAACGCTGCCTACATGTTTATGGCTCAATCCCGCTTTTGATCGAATAAAAACTTCCCAAAGCGGCCATTCATTTTTACTTTTCGGTTTTGACATATTAAATAATTTTTATGCTGCAGATTGTTTTTGCTGAGCGCGTTTCATTTTTTTCTCGTGATAAGCCGTAGCTGCTTCTCGAACCCATGCGCCATTCTCTTTTGCTGCTTTTCTGGCTTTGATTCGCGAGCGATTCATGGGGCCGTTTCCTTTAATGACATTCATAAATTCAGACCAGTCAATTTCACCGAAGTCGTGAACACCTTTTTCTTCATTCCATTTCAAATCAGGATCCGGAATTGTCAAGCCCGCATATTTGGCTTGCGGAACAGTTTTATCGATAAATTCTTGTCGGAGTTCATCATTGCCTTGGCGTTTAATTTTCCAAGCCAGAGATTGCTGCGAATGTTTGGAATCTTTATCGCTCGGACCAAACATCATCAGTGAAGGCCACCACCAGCGGTTTAAGGCATCTTGAGCCATTTCTTTTTGTTCGGGAGTTCCTTTGGCCATATGCAGTACAATTTCATAACCCTGTCTCTGGTGAAAGCTCTCTTCTTTGCAAATACGCACCATAGCACGACTGTAAGGGCCGTAAGAGGTTCGCGTAAGCATCACTTGATTTTGAATTGCAGCGCCGTCAACCAGCCATCCTATAACACCGATATCTGCCCATGTGACAGACGGATAGTTAAATATGTTGGAGTATTTCGCTCTTCCTTCATGTAAGTCATCAACAGTATCTTCCCTGCGTGCACCGAGTGTTTCCGTAGCGCTGTACAGATATAAGCCATGACCGGCTTCATCTTGCACTTTTGCTAAAAGGGCTACTTTTCTTCGCAGTGAGGGTGCTCGGGTAATCCAATTGGCTTCAGGCAACATGCCCACAACTTCGGAGTGCGCGTGTTGGGATATTTGGCGAATGAGGTTTTCCCTGTATTTTTCGGGCATCCAATCGCGCGGCTCTATTTTAATTTCGTTTTCTATCTTATTTTCAAACTCTTGCTCAAATGCTTTTTCTTTACTCATAATCTGTAATGTTTGATGATACGAATATACGAAATTAAAACCGATTTGATATCAATTTGTTCAGTTGATTTCCGATGCCCTGTTGAGCCGGAACAGTTTCAAAAAGCAATAGAAATTCCTTATCTTAATGAAGATATAATTGTAACTTTACAAGAACGGGGTGGTAAAGAAAGGAGAAAATAAAGGGGGCGGCGTGTTGATTGTTGAAAATCAAGCATAAAAAAAGGCGAGCCATCGCATAAAGCTAAATGACTCGCCCCACTAACCACCTACTGCGTGCAAAAGTAGAACTTTTTTATTGTTTACCTAACGTTAACCGCTTTTTTTCTAAAAATATATGAGGTAAAGAGTCCTATTTAGCGATTAATTCTTTAATCACAGATATAATAGACTCATAGTCTGGCTCCATAAATATTTCTTCCACCAATTCTGAATAGTGGATTTTATTATTGGAATCCAAAACCAATACACTTCTGGCCAATAATCCTTTTAGGGCACCGTCTGTCATCAAAATACCAAAGTCTTCACCATAGTCTCCATATCGGTAATCACTGACAGCCTCTACATTTTTCAGGCCTTCAGTTTCACAAAATCGTTTTTGTGCAAATGGTAAATCTTTTGATATAATTAGAGCCTTAACACCGTCAATACCTTCGAGTTTTTCATTGAATTTTCTTGTTTCGGTTTGGCAAATATTGGTGTCTAAACTAGGAACAGAAATCAATACTTTTACTTTAGCGTCTAAGTCGTGAAGGTGAAATTCGTTTAAGTTATTGCGTACATAGCAAAAGTCTTCGGCGGTGATACCCTCATTGGGTAATTCGCCGCTTATGGGTATGGGAAATCCTTTTAAATTTACAGTTTCCATAATTCTAATATCGTTTAATGGTTCAACATTCTGAATGGTGGCAAAGGTCTTTAAATTGATGCAAAGCCAAAGGCCGGGTCGGGCTTTTAACGTAATTTTATGGCTAAAAGCAAAAAAGCCGTCCAACAATACTTGGGGACGGCCTTTTGAATGGTAAATCATTGAACATTAAATGTCGATATTGGCATATTTTGCGTTTTGCTCAATGAACTCTCTGCGCGGGGGAACTTCATCTCCCATTAACATAGAGAAAATGCGATCTGCCTCTGCTGCACTTTCAACACCAACCTGTCTTAGGGTTCTGAAGTCAGGGTTCATGGTTGTTTCCCATAATTGTTCTGCATTCATTTCGCCTAAACCTTTATAGCGTTGAACGCTCAAGTTAGTTGATGATGATGTACGCAACTCTTTCAGTTTTATATCCCGCTCTTCTTCTGACCAAGCATAGAATTGATTTTTCCCCTTTTTGATAAGATACAACGGAGGAGTGGCAATATAAATATTCCCGGCCTCAATCAATTCTTTCATGTGCCTGAAGAAAAATGTCAAAATCAAGGTTTGAATGTGTGAACCGTCCACATCGGCATCACACATAATAATGATTTTGTGATAACGTAATTTAGATGTGTCGAGAGCTTTACTGTCCTCCTCAGTACCCAATCTCACACCTAATGCCGTGTAGATATTTTTAATTTCTTCATTCTCAAAAATTTTGTGCTGCATGGCTTTTTCCACATTGAGAATTTTACCTCTCAAAGGCATAATGGCTTGGAACTCCCGGTCTCGACCCTGTTTGGCCGTACCACCTGCCGAATCACCCTCAACCAAGTAAATTTCACTTTTGAAAGGGTCTTTGGACGCACAATCGGCGAGCTTACCCGGTAGGCCGGTGTTACTCATCACACCTTTACGCTGTACCATTTCTCTGGCTTTTTTAGCGGCGTGGCGAGCTTGAGCAGCTACAATAACTTTTTCAACAATAACTTTGGCATCTTTTGGATTTTCCTCCAAATAGTTACTCAACATTTCTGAAACGCCCTGCGAAACGGGAGCTGAAA
This sequence comes from uncultured Cryomorphaceae bacterium, assembly GCA_913056155.1. Classification (GTDB taxonomy): domain Bacteria; phylum Bacteroidota; class Bacteroidia; order Flavobacteriales_G; family Salibacteraceae; genus Salibacter. Next base: position 3,366 of record CAJXMT010000043.1, on the reverse strand, counting down.
TTTCCCGGTTACCCAATTTAGTTTTGGTTTGTCCCTCAAATTGAGGTTCAGCGACCTTAACGGAAATCACAGCAGTTAATCCTTCGCGAAAGTCGTCACCGGCAATTTCAAATTTCAATTTGGAAAGCATACCTGACTCTTCAGCGTATTTTTTTAACATGTGGGTAAGTCCTCGTCTAAACCCCGTTAAATGGGTCCCACCTTCATGTGTGCTGATGTTGTTGACGTAAGAGTGGAGGTTTTCGCCGTAGGCACTATTATAAACCATGGCTACCTCAACCGGTACACCATCTCTTTCGCCATCCATATATATAACATCGCTGATAATGGGTTCTCGCGTTTGATCTAAAAAACGCACAAATTCTTTAAGGCCTTCATCTGAGTAAAACTCTTCAAATCGCGCATTTCCCTCATCATCAACAGTGCGTTCATCAGTAAGTGAAATCCGAATCCCTTTATTTAAAAATGCGAGTTCTCGCATTCGGTTTTGAAGTGTAGCATAAATATAATCAGTACTTTCAAAAATGCTTTCATCCGGTTTGAATGTAATAACAGTACCGTTTAAATCGGTTTGCCCCACTTTTTTAACTTCGTAAAGCGGCTTTCCTATTTCGTATTCCTGTTTCCATACTTCACCTTTGCGGTGAACCTCTGCAGTAAGGTGACTTGAAAGTGCATTCACGCAAGAAACACCTACGCCATGCAAACCTCCTGAAACTTTGTAGGAGTCTTTATCAAATTTACCGCCGGCGTGAAGGACTGTCATGACCACCTCGAGTGCAGATTTCTTTTCCTTCTCGTGATAGTCGATCGGTATGCCCCTGCCGTTATCTGTAACCGTAATGGAATTGTCTTTATTGATAATGACATCTATTTTATCACAATAGCCGCCCATGGCTTCATCAATAGAGTTGTCAACAACTTCATAAACCAGGTGGTGCAGCCCTTTGGTGCCTACATCTCCGATATACATAGCCGGACGTTTTCGAACGGCTTCTAATCCTTCCAGAACTTGTATGCTCCCCGCACCGTAATCTTTTTTAATTTTCTCGTTCTCTTCGCTCATTTGATAATGATTTCTTGAATTAATTTTCTCCACAAATATAAGGCTTGGCGATTGTTTTGTGAAGTAAAAATGTCTCCCGTGTAAAGATGTTATCAACAATGAAATCAACAACTGCAGCCTTGGTTTTTTGGTCAGAACCCAACCGTTGAAAGTTTTTCTATCAAGGCTGCGTCGAATATTTGGTTCTGAACCTAAGACATAAAACTTTGAGTGTTTCTCACTTAAGTTAATGGTAAGCTCTTTTTCTTTACATTTGCAGCATTAACTATAAATTATAAAACCTATAAAAATGAAAAAAGTAATTAGTTTAGCTATGAGTTTTGCAGCTGTTGCATTGATTTTTACATCATGCGGGAGTGATGATGAAACGAAACCTGAAGCTGTAACCACTACTGCCAACATTAGCGGTATTGTTAAAGCAGCAACAAATGACACCTTGGATGATCCCAGGTTGCCGATTCAAGGAGTTCAAATTCACGCATCAATCAATATGGGAGATGTAGCATTGAATTATGACCCCTCTTTTGATTATGAAAATCGTACCTTTACGGCTACCACCAATGCCGACGGTGAATACAGCTTAGACGTGACGGCGGGGAACAGCCCGGTTGATGTTACTATTTTGGGAGATGATGCCCGGTTAGAAGTTGTTTTGACCGATTCAACATCTGAGATGAGAACATTTCGCGTGAATACAGCTAACGTTTCAGTTGTGGGCGGTCAAAATGTCATTTTGGATTTGGAGTATAATTAATCACGTACAAATTATTAAAATCACGTATTATGAAAAAGATTCTATCAATTGCGGCAATGGTATTTTGTACTTGGGGACTCCGTGCTCAAGATGCAGAATCTACCGTTGATATGCAATCTAAAAGAGGTGTGAGTATTCTGCCTCAAGAAGGAGATTTTGGACTTGGAGTAAATGCAACACCATTTCTCAATTACTTGGGAAATTCGTTCAACAACTCCACGGGAAACTCAACTGCTTTTGATTTTTTGAGCAGTGAACAAATGATTTTCGGGAAATATTTTTTGGCTGATGATTTAGCCGTTCGCGGTTCTTTGCGTTTTGCCTCGAACTCGTTTACTGAAAATAATTATGTAAATGATGATGCCTCAACCTCACCTGAGGTTTTTGTTCAAGATTCGCGAACCACTGTGAATCATTTTTACGGTATTAGCGGCGGAATTGAAAAACGCCGTGGTGAAGGCCGTTTACAGGGCTATTACGGTGGAGAATTAATGTTGGCGTGGTCGCGAAATGATTTAAACCAATCATACGGAAATGTTATGAGCGGTACCAATCCCACTCCTACAACTACTTCAGATTTTAATTCGGGAGCGGCATCAGCTCAGGGAACTCGAATGTTATCGGAAGTAGGTGGGAATTCGTTTTTAGTTCATTTGCGCGGTGTTGCCGGTATTGAGTACTTTTTTGCACCTCGTATTTCCATTGGCGGTGAATTTGGCTGGGGGCCGGGTTTTCAAATTGAAAGTGATGGTGTGCGAACAGTTGAAACGGTAAATGCGAATAATGAGCGTAATGAAATCTCACGTGATATTGCCGGAAGCAGCAGTTTTTTGATGGATACGGATAATGTCGCAGGCTCCATTCGTTTGATGTTTCACTTTTAGAGAATCCTCTCATCTCAGGTTATAAAAAAAAGGTCTGCCTCGGCAGGCCTTTTTTTATACTTTAGCTTTTCAAAATGTACTTGATGTCTTGTGCAATTCAAGTATGAAACAGTAATTATAATACACGTGCCGGCGATTTTTGTTACCTTCGGAAGGTTGGGAAATCGAAGTTGCGTTAATGGCTCTGACCAAAAATAAATTATGAATGATACATAGAAAGACATTTTTACAAAAGGTAACGGCAAAGTTGACCGAGGATCATGCTGATTTTGCCCATACCATGGTCTTATTGCCTTCTCGCCGAGGGGCTTATATTTTGAGGGAGGAGTTGCAAAACCAAATGACGAAAACGGGATTCTTACCGCGAATAATGGCGGTGGAGGACTTTGTTGAGCACCTCACCGGGTTTCGAACTTTAAAAGGGGAAGAGTTGATTCCGGAATCTTATCCTATTTACAAACGGATTTTCACAAATCGAGCGGGTGATTTCTCATCGTACCTCAATAGTATTCATACGCTTTTGGCAGATTTGAATGATATTGATTCGTATTTGTTGGACGTGAGGCAACTTTTTGCGTATTTGCGCGATGAACGTGCTTTAAAACTTTGGAATCCCGGGGGGGACGAATTAACGGATTTTCAAAAAAAATACTTGGATTTTT
>CAJXMT010000042.1 GCA_913056155.1 uncultured Cryomorphaceae bacterium | reverse complement strand
CTTTCCAGACTCTTTTTTACAGTCTTTTAAAACGAGAAATGTTCAAAAAAGATGAAGAAGGGAATAAAACAGATGAACCGCTTTTGGGATTCTTTTTTGCCGGTAATTACACCGGTACGCAGGATGGAAGACCTTCAATGATTGGTCACTGGCAAATGAAAGATGATGCTTACCAGCGAATTCGCGAACAACCGCTTCGTTATGCCCCCACGGGAACCGGTGCTTTTCAAAATGCCGAGTATTTGAGAATGAATGATTTTGAAAAAGTGCGTACTTCACCCAATCGTGCGAGTCATTCTTTCAACCTCAACGGTAAAATTGACGTAAATACAGGTGATAAAACCAATTTAACTTTTGGCGGTAATTACGAATGGAGAAGAGGCGTAGCTTACGATACACGTCGCGCACTTGCCAATGCGCACAACATGCCGCAAACAACGCGTTCAGACTGGAGAGTTTACGGGCGTTGGACACACCGCTTGGTAGATCCTTACGCCAAAAAAGAAGAGACTTCTTCTGATATTACTAATATGTACTACACTTTGCAATTCGATTTTAACCAAACGAATTTCAGGCAATGGGATGAAAACTTCCAAGATGACGCGTTTCAATACGGGTATTACGGTCAATTCGAGCGCCAACAAGCCAGAACTTATCAGTTTCGCGGTGTAGATACAGTTGCCAATTTGAGTGATCCCAATAATTTATTGGGTGAAAGCGGCCGATACGTGGGAAGCGGTTATTTTCAAGAAACCTTTACCGATACATTAATAGGTTTTACACCCTCTGCAGGGAATGAAGATTTGGCTCGATTTACAGAAAACTATTACAGTTTGTTCGGCTGGCAAGGATATGATGAAAACGGATCCCCCGTTTTTGATAAGGAGTTAGCTTCAAATCCCGAAGAAGGCGGTGGTTCTTTTATTTGGGATGATCAAAACAACTCATTGAGATTTTTTGGAGCCGGTGAGAACTTCTTCTTGAGATCATACAACAACATTCGTCAAAATGGTGGTCTTGTGAACGGTGACTTCCCAGATCCTATCAACAATATATGGGAAAGTCATGCCCTTCGCGCTATTGGTCGAGGTGGCAATAATGTTAGTCAGAACCAATCCAATCAGTTTAGAATCAGCGGAACGGGATCTGTTGATTTTAAAAATCACAACATTCTACTCGGCTTTGAATTTGAGCAGCGTTCAGATCGCGCCTACACTATGGACCCTACACGTTTGTGGTTAATTGGTCGCCAGCGAATGAACAGTCATTTGGATCAGCTCAACACTGAAAACGGTACAGTAGCCGGTGTATTTAATGACGCACCCATAATTGATTATGAAAGATTAAATGGCGCTCCCGGTCCTTACAGCGGTGAGATTAACGGAGATAATCAATCATTCTTTGATTATAATGTAAGACAAAGTTTAGGCTTGGATCCCGATGGAGTTGATTTTGTGGATTTCAATTCATTGACTCCCGATCAGTTGGAACTTGAGTACTTTTCAACAGAGGAATTATTGAACAACGGAAGTGAGTTAGTGAGTTATTTCGGTTACGATGCTTACGGTAATAAAGTGAGTGATAACTACACGGTTGACGATTTCTTCAACGCCACTGATGAAAATGGTAATTATACACGTCCCGTTCCAACATTTCAACCTATTTATTTTGCGGGTTACATTCAAGATAAATTCTCTTTTGATGACCTCATTTTCAACGTGGGTGTTCGAATTGATCGCTTTGATGCTAACCAGCAGGTGTTGCAAGATCCATACGTTCTTTTTCCGCAAGTAAGAGCGGGTGAAGATGAAACGCAACAACTTGCAGCAGATATGGGGGAGTATCAGATACCGGGAAATATAGGAGATGATTACTCAGTTTATGTGGATAACATTGAGAACCCCACTCAAATTGTAGGGTATCGCAGTGATAACACTTGGTTCAACGCTCAGGGTGAAGAAATCAGCAATGGAAATTCTTTGGTGACTTCTACAGGTGCTACTGCTCCTTTGTTGCAAGATAAGGAAAACACGAGCTCCAGAGATGTAAATTCAGGTGCATTTGTTGACTATACGCCTCAAGTAAATTTTATGCCGCGAATATCATTTTCTTTTCCGATTTCGGAAGAGGCCGTGTTTTTTGCCCACTATGATATCTTAACTCAGCGTCCTCCCGGAGGCGGTAGGTTGAATCCCGTTGATTACTTCTTTTTGGAGCAACGTTCGTCTGCCCAGTTCATCAATAACCCTGACTTACTGCCGGAGACAACAGTTGATTATTCTGTAGGATTCAAACAAGCTTTGACCAACAAATCTGCTTTAACTATTGAAGCATTCTATCGCGAGATGAGAAATCAAGTTCAAGTGATAGCTCGTCAAGATGCATATCCGAGAACGTATTCCACTTGGGGTAATATTGATTTTGGTACAGTAAAAGGATTTACGTTCACTTATGATTTGCGTCGTTTACGAACAGATAACATAAAAGTGAGATTAGCCTACACTTTGCAATTTGCTGAAGGAACGGGTTCAACTCAATCTACTGCGGCAAACTTGATTAGAGCAGGTAAAGCAAACTTGAGAAGTACGCTTCCGTTGAATTACGATCAGCGCCATACCATCGTAGCGAACGTGGATTACCGTTACGGTGCGGGTAAAGATTACAACGGACCCATTATCGGTGAAAAGCAGATTCTAAAAAACACAGGTGCTAACTTGCAGTTCAATGTGGGTTCAGGTAACCCTTTCACCCGTCAAGCCTTCCCGACAGGTACGAGTTTAATCAGTGGCGGCGGCAGCGGCATTATTGACGGCTCGGTAAACGGTTCAAGACTGCCTTGGCAGTTTAGAATTGATGCTCGTGTTGATCGAGACATTAAGTTTAAAGTAGGGCCTAAAAACAAAGAGTTGAACCTGAACGTTTATCTGTGGGTTCTGAACGTGATGAATCAACAAAACATCTTAAGTGTATATCGCGCCACGGGAACCACAAGTGATGATGGTTACCTGGATGACCCGCGATACGCGCAAACCATTGCGAGTGCGGTAGATGTTCAAGCTTTTAGAGAACAATATATCATGCGTACAAACAGACCAACAAACTTTGTACTGCCGAGAAGAGCAAGACTTGGCGTGATTTTAAACTTTTAATTATGTGCAAAAGCCGAATTAATATGAAGATGAAAAGAATAGGTTATGTGTTAGTTGCAATCGCAGTATCTTTCGCTGTTAATTTAAATGCAACCAATAACCCCGATGAAGCGAAGAGGAGCGGCAAGAGAGGAAACAATGATGGAACAGCTTCCAATTGTACACCTCCCACAGGTGCTCTTGATTTGGATATAGGCAATACCAGAGCCTTGATTCAAACAGGGGGTGATATGTGGTGGAATTTAGCAGGACGCCCTCGCTATGAAATTCCAAAGGGCTCCGGTCGCCACTCTATGTTTGCGGCTTCACTTTGGTTAGGCGGTCAAGATGTATCAGGTCAATTGAAAGTTGCCGCTCAACGATTTAGAAGTTTGGGAAACGACTTTTGGACAGGCCCTTTGAGCACTACAACAGCGGAAATTGATGCGGAGACATGCTTGGAATACGATCGACATTGGTTAACAACAATGAATGATGTGGCTGAGTTTGTGGCTTGGCATCAATTGGGACAAGAGGATCCCGAAGCTCAGGCTGAGCAATATCCCAATTATCAAATACCACAAAGTATTACGGAATGGCCCGCACATGGTCGTGATTTTGCTCCTTATAATGAGGATTTCAACTTAGCTCCTTTTGTGGATACTGATGGCGACGGAATTTATAATCCCCAAGCCGGTGATTATCCGCGTTACAATTTAGATGGAGTTGTAGATTGTCAGCAGAGAATTGTCGATATCTATGGGGATCAAAATCTCTGGTGGATTTTTAATGATAAGGGTAATATTCACACTGAATCAAATGGCGACCCTATCGGTATGGAAGTACGTGCACAGGCTTTTGCTTATGCCACCAATGATGAGGTGAATAATATGACCTTTTATAATTATGAATTGGTAAACCGTTCCTCTTTTGAGTTGACCAATACCTATTTCGGCTTTTGGGTGGATTCAGATTTGGGTGACCCGTTTGATGATTATGTAGGTTGCGATCCTTCACGAGGTTTTGGATTCTCTTACAACGGAAATGAAACGGATCAGGATAATGCCGGAGCTTTGGGGTATGGTACTCAACCACCGGCTATTGGTGTTGACTTTTTCCAAGGTCCTTTTCAAGATAATGACGGAAAAGATAACTGCTTGTGTCAATTAGATTGTCAAGGCGCTCGAAATGATGACGGAATACCTTACGATGGATTAGGAGTAGGGTATGGAGATGGAATACCGGATAATGAACGTTTGGGAATGAGAGCATTTCTTTACCATGACAATAATGCCAGCGTTACAGGTGATCCTACGGAAGCTACTGAATATTACAATTATTTACGCGGATTTTGGAGAGACAATTCGCGTATGATTTACGGCGGAAACGGTCACCAAAACTCCAATACGCCCCCTTACATTCCGGCTGATTATATGTTCCCGGGCACTAATGATCCCATAGGATGGGGAACAGATTGTGATCCGCAACCAAATTGGACGGAAGTTACTGCCGGTAACACTGCTTTTGATCGACGTTTTATTCAATCAGCGGGGCCTTTCCGTTTATCGCCCGGAGCAGTTAATAACATTACTGTTGGAGTTGTATGGTCAAGGGCCAACTCAGGTGGTGTTCAAGGCTCATTGAATAAATTGATGATAGATAACGATAAAACCCAGGCCATGTTTGATAACTGCTTTGATTTATTGGACGGCCCTGATGCTCCTTTATTAGAAGTTGTTGAACTTGACAGAGAAATAATTTTGAAAATTGTGAATCCGCAAGTTTCCAATAACTTTAATGAAGCTTATGTTGAGGAAGATCCTTTTTTGGTTGCTCCTGATACTTTGGCGGCTGACGGTGATACTGTTTCAAGAAATTCTAATGATCCAGATGAATTGCGCAGGTATAGAGAGCTGGAGCAAGCATATTCTGCTTACACTTTTGAAGGGTATCAAATTTTTCAATTGAAAGATAACTCGGTATCTGGGGCAGATCTGTTTAATGAAGACTTGGCTCGTCTTGTTGCACAATGTGATATCAAAAATGATATTGAAGATTTAATCAATTATCCGTTTAGCGAGGATTTGAATGCAGCTGTACCGGAACCCCGAGTAGAGGATGCTGAAAATGACGGAATAAAACAATCGTTCCGCATCACACAAGACCTCTTTGCAACCGGAGATCGACGTTTGGTCAATCACAAAACGTACTATTTTATGGCTATTGCTTATGCGCACAATGAGTATGCCCCTTATTCGCAAACTCCGGATGGTTTAGAAGGTCAAACAATGACCTATTTACCGTCTCGAAAAGGACCGACAGGTCCAATACCTATCAATCGTGCAGTTCCCAATAAACCGGATCCTCGTAATTCAGGCACAGTATTGAATGCGCAATACGGTGATGGTATTGCCGTGAAACGTATTGAAGGAGTTGGTAACTCCGGTAGATTTGTTGAAATTAAGCAAGAAGACATAGATGCCGCTTTTGAAGAGAAACCTTTCTTAATTGAAAACCCGACTTATGAGGAAGGGGCCGCTCCTTTGGAAATTAAAGTTGTGGATCCATTGAATGTTGTTGATGGTACGTTTACCGTGTTTTTCAAGAATATTGAAAAAGAAAGTGATTTGTTAAACGAACATGGAGTTGAAGATGCCTCGATGTTTATTGTAGGTGAATTTAATGAAGCCGGCTTAAATGATACTATCGTTTTGGAAAAGCCGATTGGAGTCAAAGGGGAACGATATGTTCCTCAACTCGGAATTTCTATTGAAGTGGGTGATGTTGAAAGCCCGGGTATGGTTGCTCCTGATGAACTCCCTAATAACGGTGTCATTGGATCTGAACTTGTATTTGAAGACATTACGAAACCTTGGTTGACAGGGGTTCCCAATGCCGATGGTAACAGGTTTAGAAACTGGATTCGCTCCGGCTCCAACGCCGAAGAAGATCTTCCTGAATATTGGGATTACGAATTGAGAAGGGATGGCCGATTACAAGGCTCATCAATAGATCCCGACGAGCACTTTGAACAATTGCTTGGTGGAACCTGGGCACCTTTTCGTTTAGGTGCATGGAACACACATGGCCCGGGGGCTACATTGACCGGTGACCGTTTAGAATTTCGAAATATTTATCAAATTCAGTTTCCAAGTGATATTCAAAGGTTTGATGATAATCCGGAGTATGCTTTACAGTTTTTACATGATGTCGATATAGTATTCACTTCAGACAAGAGTAAATGGACGCGTTGCGTAGTATTGGAAACTCAAGATGATTCTTCAAGATCTATCGGGAGTGCGAGAAAGTTATTTCCCCGCCAATCTCCATCAGTGGATAAAGCCGGTAATCCGGCTACGGGCGGCCCTTCAGATAATGAGGAGGATCCCGGTTACATTTCCGCTTTCGGTATGGGGTGGTTCCCGGGGTACGCTATTGACGTCCAAACCGGTGAACGACTGAATATGGCATTTGGTGAAGATTCTTATTTAACTTCTGATAACGGTAATGACATGTTGTGGAACCCCACATCTCGAATATCTGAAGGTATTTCGGAAGACGCAGGTATTCGATTTGGCGGCAAACATTACGTGTATGTATTCCGCAACAATATTGTGGAAGAAGGCTTATATGGAGGACCCGATGATTACAATAATCCCGAAGGTAGGATGCCTGCTTATGATGAAGGCCGATTTATCATTGAGAAACTTGGTAAAGCAGCACCCACTACAAGCGATTTCCGCAATGTGTATAGAGCTTGTAATTGGGTTGGTTTACCGCTACTTGAAGAAGGTAGGGAGCTTCTCGAAACTGAGGCGCGGGTTAAATTACGTGTAAATCGTAAATTTGATAAATATGCCTCAGGAGAGCGTTTGAGTGTCGGATCTGAGTTAGAAGAAGGAGTAGAGTACTTGGTACAATCGGGTCCGGTGAAATATAGTATTCCCGACGGAGAAGGTGGCTTTGAATCGGCTACTTTTAACAGAGGAGATATAATTACAGGACTTGGCGAAGGTGCCGGTTTTGTAGTAACCGCCGGTGATAATAATGATGATGACGTGATCGACAACCTGGTCAAAACACAAAACGGCGGTCGCCCCATGTATGAATTTACCCTTGACGGGCTTGCGCCTACATTGAGTGATCAAGAAACAGCGGAGGACGCCTTGGACTTGATTCATGTTGTGCCTAATCCGTATTACGCTTACAGTTCATACGAAGTAGATAAAACAGATAATCGGGTAAAAATTATAAATTTACCCGAGAGATGTGACATTAAAATTTACAGTGTTAACGGAGTTCTTGTTCGTGAATTTAAGAAGGATGATCCGGTGATGACTTCCATCGATTGGGATTTACAAAATCACGCGAGAATTCCTATTTCCAGCGGGCTTTATTTGATACATGTGAATGTGCCCGGAGTAGGAGAGAAGGTTCTTAAATGGTACGGTGTAATGAGACCGGTTGATTTAGATAACTTCTAAAACACGGTGATAAGTAAATTTTAATCTATAAAAACAACAGGAAACGCAATATATTATGAAGCATAGATATGGCAAACGAATCAGAAGTACGGTAGCAATTTCAGTGCTGTTGATTCTAACCCAAACCCTGGCATATGCGGGAAATGAAGACAGAATTGGTGCTAATGGCGCCGATCAACTACTTCTAAATCCTTGGGCTCGAAGCTCCGGATATGCCAATGCAAATTATGCCTCCATTACCGGATTAGACGCTATGTACGGTAATGTTTCGGGGCTGGCATTTGTGAATCAAACGCAGCTTTCATTTCATCATACTCGCTACTTGGGAGGTTCGGGAATATCCTTGAATTCAGGTGGTTTGGCTCAAAGAGTAGGACAAGCAGGAGTTTTAGGTGTGAGTATTTTTTCCATGAGTGTGGGAGATATTGAGCGTACTACGGTCAATCAACCCGAGGGTGGGTTGGGTACATATCGCCCTTCATTTGGGCATGTTGCGATCTCTTACGCACGTGAATTCTCTAACAGTATTTACGGTGGAGCTACTTTAAAAGCTGTGAGTGAAGGTATTCCTGATTCTCGAGCTCAAGGTATTGCGCTTGATGCCGGGATTCGCTACGTCACCGGCGAACACAATAACTTTAAATTCGGTATTTCCTTGAAAAACATAGGCCCGAAAATGAGAGTGAGTGGTGATGGTTTGTCTATTACAAATGTACTCGAGGAAAAGCAATTTACACTTGAACAAAGATCTGAGGGATATGAATTACCCGCTGTTTTGAATTTAAGTGTAACCTACGATTTCCTTTTCGGAAGTATTGAAGAGGTAGAAGAGAATAGGTTTACCGCTGAGCATCGTATTTCACCTGCATTTAATTTTATGTCCAATTCTTTTGGCCAAGATCAAATTAGTGTGGGTGTGGAGTGGGCTTATAAAGAGCTTATGATGGTCAGAGCGGGCTACACCTACGAAGAGGGAATCACCGATCGTGATATTGCACGAACTTTGTTGACAGGCCCGGCGGCCGGTTTTACTTTAGCACTTCCGCTTGGAGAGTCTGAAAGAACGATTGATTTGGACTACAGCTACCGCCATACGAATCCTTTTAGCGGGATTCATACAATCGGCCTGATGCTCGACCTTTAAAATAAACTTTATATTTGAGAAGCACCCGTTTATCTCTGGTAAACGGGTGTTTTTTGTAATTACCGGATTGAGAAACTAAAATATTCAACTATGAGTAAAGTTAATTATTACACGAAAGAAGGATTGCAAAGGCTCAAAGATGAGCTCAAGCATATGGAATCTGTGGAGCGCCCTTCAATATCGGCCCAAATCGCCGAGGCGCGCGACAAAGGTGATTTATCTGAAAATGCCGAATATGATGCGGCCAAAGAAGCTCAGGGAATTCTCGAAGCTAAAATATCGAAACTGAAAGAATCTTTGAGCAATGCACGGGTGGTGGATAAATCACAATTGGATACTTCAAAAGCGCTGATTTTGGCCAAAGTGAAAATCAAAAACCTCAAGAATAATAAAGAAATGGTGTATCAATTGGTGGCACCCAAAGAAGCCAATTTGAAAGAAGGGAAAATATCGGTGGACTCCCCCATCGGCGAAGGCTTATTGGGAAAAAAGGTTGGTGATATTGCCGAGGTACAAGTTCCTCAAGGTATTGTGAAGTTTGAAATTGTTGATATTTCTGCGTAACGCTATTCGGTTTTGACCAAAAATCATTGGAATTATGGCTACATTATTTACGAAAATAATAAACGGCGAAATCCCTTGCTACTTCATCGCTGAAGATGAAGAACATTTTGCTTTTCTCGATATCAATCCGCTTGCTAAAGGTCATACTTTGGTGGTGCCCAAAAAGGAAACGGATTACATTTTTGATTTAGATCCGGAGTCCACGGCCAAACTACACGCTTTTGCGCGTGGTGTGGCGCGCGCTATAGATCGTGTAATGCCTTGTAAAAGAGTGGGAATGGCTGTGCTTGGATTGGAAGTGCCACACGCGCATATTCATTTAGTTCCCATTAATAACGTGAGCGATATTAACTTTGCGGGATCAAAGCTCGAACCTGAATCTGACGAGATGAAAGATATCGCTGCCGCTATACACGATGCGTATAAATCATCAAAATAAGGCCCCTTGTCATTTAATTCTGCCCGGGTTCTTTTTGGCAAAAGCCGCCCAGCCTCCTTTACTCGTTTTAGGAGTTCCCGATTTATTGCTTGAAGGTTTCACGGGCAATTCACCTTGTAAATAATGGCAAACGGCCACGGCCAAACCATCTGTAGCGTCATTGTGCTTGGGCATATCCGTGATTTTAAACATAGACTGCAGCATGGAGGCCACCTGTTCCTTGGAGGCTGTACCCGCTCCCGTAACGCTTTGTTTGATTTTGCGCGGACTGTATTCTGTCATGGGAATATCGCGGTACACCGCAGCAGCAATGGCCACTCCTTGGGCTCGACCCAACTTGAGCATACTTTGAACATTTTTGCCAAAAAAAGGCGCTTCAATGGCCAGCTCATCGGGATTGTAGGAGTCGATGAGTTCCAGTGTGCGCTCAAAAATACGACGCAGTTTGGCGGGGTGACTCGGTAATTTGCTCAAGTGCAAAACGCCCATACGCTCCAAACTGAGTTTTTTATGCTGCACTTTTATGATTCCGTACCCCATAATGGTAGTTCCCGGGTCAATACCTAATATTATTCTTTCACTACTCACTTATTCCGTAATTTTGCCCGTTATACATGATTGTAAACCTCAAATATTCAAAGCGCTTTGCCAAATCAGCTCAAAACGCAGTAAAACTGCTTTTTCTCTTTGCTGTTTTTGCCTTCCTTTGGAATGAAATTGCTTACTCAAAGCAAACTTACTCATTATTATCGGTTACCGGTAACCCCGCGGCGATGTTAATGCTCACAATCGTTATGTGTGCTGTTCCACTCAATTGGTACATCGAATCTGTCAAGTGGCGCTGCCTTATGAATACGCCCGATTTTGCGTTTTCAAGTGCCGATGCTTTTAAATCCACACTGGCCGGTGCGGCAGCAAGTACATTGTTGCCCAATAGAATAGGCGAGTCAATCGGCCGCGTGTTCTGGTTGCCTGATCATCTCAAACTTCCCGGTGCGGTACAATCCGGTTTAGCCGGAATTTCACAGCTGTGCATCACACTTGCCGGCGGTGCGTTGATTTTACCTTTCTATTTGATTTATTATACGAATAGCGAGCCGCTTCTTGTGCTTGCTCTTTCATTTACCGCAAGCATTATCACGGCATGCGGATTTTATTTGCTTTTTAATTTATCCAAAATCAAATTACCCGTGCAGGGAAAAATACCTTTTCGCGGTCGTTTACAAACATGTCAAAAGGCGCTGCGTCAAACGCGACCCGACACGTTAAAAAAGTTATTAATTCTCAGCGCATTGAGATATCTCGTTTTTTCGATTCAATTTGCCGTTGTGCTCACTGTTTTTGTAAACTCCTTGAGTTTTATTCCCGCACTTGCAGCCGTAGCTGTGATTTATCTGGTAACAACTCTGGTGCCCTCATTCACTTTGGCTGAATTGGGTATTCGAGAATCGGCAGCGGTGCTATTGATGGCCCCGTTGAGCGAGCAATCGGCGGCGGTAATTACAGCTACTTTTTTAATATGGTGTGTGAATATTGCGTTGCCCTCATTATTTGGGTTGTATTTTGTAACGGTTCGTAAAAATCTTTTAACGCGGGCGGTTTAGATGGATTTCCTCACCTTTCTCATTTACTTAGTAGTAGGCGTTTACTTCCTTTGGTCATTGCGTTTGGTCGGGTATTTTACTTCAACAAAAAGTTCAGCATTCTGGTCAGAGCCGAATTCCTATCCTTCTCAACTCACCGTTATTGTTCCTTTTAAAAATGAAAGTGCGGCATTGCCCTCGTTGCTCCCCGGTTTACAAAAAGCGTTAAAGCCAATCAAGCAGTTTGAAGTATTATTTATTGACGACCACAGTACAGATGACGGAGTGAATTTGATCAGGACGTTTGATAATGAATCCTTTCAGGTGATTAAGAGTAGCGGCTGCGGAAAAAAGGCAGCCGTAGAAACGGGAATTGAAAAGGCGATTTACGATTTTATTTTCACCACTGATGCAGACTGTGAATTACCCGCCAATTGTTTTCGGGGATTACCAACCGACGGTAAAGATGCAGTGATGATTTGCGGAGCTGTAATCGTAAAGAATTCGGCGGGTTTTTTAAGTGCCTTTCAGCACGTGGAAAGCTTGATATTAGCTTTTTTAACGGCTGCTTTTATCAAAGGAAAACGCCCGTTAACTTGTGCTGGGGCTAATTTGTTTTACGGTAAGTCATTATTTAAAGAGGTAAACCCCTACGCGGATAACCGCTCAATAAACAGCGGTGATGATCACTATTTTTTACAAAAGGTAAAAGCACACTCAAGCGGTGATATCTTGATGAACCCGAATCATTCGCCCGTTGTTACGCAACCTCAAACATCACTAAAAGCACTATTTAGTCAAAAAGCTCGTTGGGCGGGGAAATTGAAATACAAAGGGAGTGCAACAGCCGGTTTTACGGGGTTGTTTTTAGCAACGGTTCAGCTTGCCTTCATGGCGTCTGTAATTTCAGGCGTTTTGACCGGTGATATTTTGTTGCTCACTCTGGCAGGATGTAAGGTTCTGACCGATATTTTTATTTTTATTGTACCCAAGCACTATTACAAAAGTAAAGTGAGTTATTTTTATGCTTTGGCGGTTTCGCTGCTTTACCCTTTGTATTTTGGGGTTGTTAGTTTTTGGGCGTTTTTACCCGGTAGGAGTGGTCAAAAAATCAATAATGCACTGATGTAAATCAGGGTTCCCGCAATCATCAAAATCATGCTGTACGGTAAAATGTGTTGCGGTTTTAAACGGGTAACAGCTAATAACGGCAATGCCCAAAAAGGCTGAATCATATTGGTAAGTTGATCGCCGTATGCCATGGCCATAATACTTTTTTCTACGGGAATACCCAGCTCGAGTGCCGTTTTAATGATAAGCGGCCCTTGAATAGCCCATTGACCACCACCACTCGGCACCAGCAGGTTTACCATTCCAGCGCTGAAAAAAGTAAAAAGAGGATAAGTTGTCTCAGTAGAGAAACCGGCAATAGCCTTTCCCGTCATCGCTAACAATCCCGATTCATTGATGATACCCATAATCCCAAAGTACAGCGGGAATTGAATCAAAATGCCGGCAGCACCGCCGATGGCTTGCTCAACGGCTTTTAGAAATTTGAAAAATGAACCGTGAAAAATGAGTGCTGTTCCCAATAGTACCAGGTTGATGTTGTTGGGAGTGAAAAAGTGCATAATTTCTTTGGCTTTTATCAACTTCAGCACGCCTACTGCTATGATGAAAAGCCCGGTGAGCAGGCCTCCATATTTGAAGTGATCTAATTTTTCGGCTCCTTTTAAAATCTTTGCCGAAGGTTTACTTATAGGTGCAGTGGTATTTACTTTGGATGGTTTGGTGTAGTTTCCGATTACATACATAACAAGGGGGAGCAGCAGTAGTAATGCTGCACAAACTGTGATGTTCATACTGCTGAATACCGTAGAATTGAAGGTGATGACATCGGGTATAGAGTTGAGTTTGTCCGCGGAGATATGCGAGCCTACAAGATTTATTAAATGTCCGGGTTCAGATATTTTAATCAGTGACGAGCCGGATATACCTCCGTGCCAAACCATTAATCCGGAATAACCTGCAGCCCCAATAATGGGGTAATTGATCGGGAAATTGTGGGATTTGGCGTAGTCGGCTGTTTTTCGTGCGAATACAGCTCCAAATATGAGTGCGAGCCCCCAATTAAATAAACCGGTCAAAACCGTGAAAAACGTAATAATGGCTGCTGCTTTAGCGGTGGTGTTGAGCTTTGAAACAAACAAGTTGATGAATTGGTCAACGGGTTTGCTTAGTGCCAAAGTGTGTCCCAAAACTAAAATGAGCATCATTTGCATGGCGAAAACCATCATGGAGTTATTCCACAAGCCCCGCTCCCAAATAAGTGTGATTTGCGTTACTTTTTCTGACGGTGAATTACCGATGTTGGGCGCAAAGAAAAAGGCAATGATGAAGGTGAGAAATGTGAGTAACACAGCAATGGTAAAGGGCGCGGGAAGCGCCCTTTTAAATATTTCCATACTGTTTTTGAGTAGATTCACCGAGGTGTATTAAAAGGGTAAATCGTCACTTTCGTCGTCGTGCTCAGGGGCATCAGACGGAGCGGGGGGAGGCGGCAAGTCACCGGGAGCGGAGGCTCCCCCTTGTTGATCGGGCTGCTCATTTGAAATGCGCCATGCGTTGAGGTTAACAAAATAGCGACCATTGTATTCATTCCCTCGCAAGTTGAATTCAACTTTGAGATCCTGTCCTTTATTAAAGGAATCAATTAAAGAGCACTTATCATTGTAGAGTTCGAGTTTTATATCCTGTGGATATTGTTCTTTGGTGGTTACCACAAATTCTCTTTTCGTGAATCCGCTTTTAAATTCTTGAGGTTCAAAAACCTCTTTTAATTTTCCCGTAATTTCCATTTTTGTTTTCGTTTATTGTGTTTCGGTTTATCTGTCGTTGTAAGTTAACAGGGTTTTCCAAGCTTCAGTCACGCGCCCTTCATCAAGAAGTTGAGCGGCTAATTGATGCAACTTGGTTTCCAGTTTCGCGGGTTGATCTTGGAGCTCGATAAACAAGTCACTTAATTCTGTGAGTTTGTAGTCATTTACGTCAGTTTCATCGGGCATTTCCTCCACATTCCCTAACTTCCCTAAATGGTTGCCGGTTAAAATGGTGGAGTTTTTAATCTCGTCGGGTATAGCATCTATGCCTATGCCCAAATTGCGCAAGGGCTTGGCGATTTCAAAAAGGGCGTCACCTTTTGCCCGGCAGTAGTAATTACCTCCCATTCTGCCCACTAAATCTATTTTAGTTTGATCGATTTTGCCGTTTTTATCCAGTATGTTTTCGTTGACGTGCAGGCAAAGTATTTCGCAAATTACAAGGTTTCCGGCACCGCCTTCATTTCCCAATTCCACAATTTCTCGAACTTTACATTCCATTTGCACCGGGCTTTCTTGAACGCGCATTGGTTTTATATGCTCAGAGGCGACCGGCGTTAACCCGGCTTTTTCAAACTCGTTTACGCCTTCGGGGTACTCGGTACTGGAAAGGCTCATCTGCTCTACAATATTGTAGTTGACAATATTGATTACCACTTCTCGTGTAGCTTGCGCATTTTCCAAAGTGTGTTTTGTCGTGTTGTTTCTCACCCGCCGTGCCGGAGAAAAAATGGCAATGGGCGGATTGGCACTGAATACATTGAAAAAGGAAAAGGGGCTCAAGTTGTGTTGGCCGTTTTCATTTATCGTGGAGGCGAAAGCAATGGGTCGCGGACCTACGCTTCCGAGAAGAAAGCCGTGCAGTTCAGGAACCGGAATTTCGCCGGGGGTTATCTTTACCATGTTTTTTCTTTTAAGGTTACAAAAGTAAAAAACCGGCGCGTTCCGAGACATTCGGATTCAAATGTTATTTTGGCTTTCGAGGTGATTAATCGCCCATGAAGTTATACGAAAAGCCGAAAACGAAATTGAAGCGCTGTGTGGGATGGTTTTGCCAAATTTCATAACGCATTGCGGCAATGTTGTGGGCTCTGACAAAAAGTCCCATTTTTTTGGGTTTATATTCCACTCCCAAATTCGCATCAAAGTAGGGTTTCAACGTTCTCGAATAGGTGGTTGAGGTTACCGGTGTATCTGTAGGGTCTGTTGATGGCGCATTGCGAGAGCTTACAAAGAACAAATCTGCAGTGGCGTAAATGCGATTTCTAATATTGTAGCGGGCGGTTAAAGATGTAGTGAACTGTGGCAAATGCCATGCGCGAGGAAGGTTGAGGGGTTCTAATCCGTAATAATCTGCGCGCCATCCTATGTTGAGTTTACCTTGGTCAAAGTAGGTGAGTTCCGCTGTGAGCTGTGTGGTTCTTAAAGTGTCGTACATAACTCCCATTACGCTGTTTAAAGGTATCACGAGCGCCGGATTGGAGAATTGGTTGAGGTTCTGACCTGCAAAAAATGCATTGTCGGCTACTTCTTTGTAAGAGGCTTTCACATTAAAAGAAACATTTGAGGAAAAGGCTCCTCGAACACCGCCGTAAACATCATAACGGGTATTTTCATTGCGCAGCTCACTTCCCGGATTGACAAACGGGTTTTGCGTGCGAAGTGCATTGATGTTGTTCCTTTGAATACCGCCTTTGATACCGGCATATGGAATGATATAATCGTTATAAACGTTGTAGCTCAGGTGAACATTCGGGTAAAAACGAAATGAGGTTTCATCTTGATGCTCAGCCACGGCTTTTACGCCAAAAAATGCACGCCAATTATCGCCTTGTGCTTGTACGGCGGGTCCAAGTGTAATGAGTAAATTATCAAACGTGTTATCTGTGACGGGATTGGAAGTGCCGGCCGTGGTGGTATTGTAATCTGCGTTGAGGTCAACTAAAGTTAGTACTTTGTCTTGATAACGCTGAAATCGGGTTTCTGCTTTGATTCGGTGTTCTTCAACATCGGTAAGTGTACTGCTGAAAAGGTAGTCGTAATTAACTTGTGCCGTGTAATTTAAATCGCTTGAATCGGGTTTGAAA
This sequence comes from uncultured Cryomorphaceae bacterium, assembly GCA_913056155.1. GTDB lineage: Bacteria > Bacteroidota > Bacteroidia > Flavobacteriales_G > Salibacteraceae > Salibacter. The sequence continues at coordinate 385 of CAJXMT010000042.1, read as the reverse complement.
CTCTTAAAAGCTGCATTGGCGTTAATGAAGTTGTAGATGCGGCGAATATCCTCTTTTTCAATATCATCGGCACTAAAATCCTGTCCGTTGAAAAAGAATTTGGGATAGCCGTAGTAGTGAATGCCGTCTCTGTTGTAGCTTGCACTGCCTTTTAGTTCGTGGGCTTTTAAAAATCGCGTACCGTGAATTTGTGCTGCATTTTTGCTGTAACCGCTAAAGGGAACATCGTTGATGCCTTCACCGGCGGCGCGATGGTCCAGCGCTATGCCCCAGAGGCCGTTTCTTGAACGTGTATTGTTAATGCGTACTTTCCCGTACGTGGTTAAGTAGTTTCCCACCCCGCCTTCGATGTAGCTTTTGTACAGGCGCGCAAGGGGTTCACCTT
>CAJXMT010000041.1 GCA_913056155.1 uncultured Cryomorphaceae bacterium | reverse complement strand
CAAGTTTGTGAAATTATAAATTGCCGGCGGGAGCATGGTTAGATAACAACATGCGAGTAGTATTGCGCGTTCGCTGTTCCAAAACTACATTTTTGTCGCGAGTAAGTTCATGGATAGTGGCTTGGTCATAGTGGCGAACAGTGAGTAATTCCAATTCACTGTTGTACAGAATTCGGTACTCTTTTTTTAATGCCTCAGTCAATTTCTCGATGTTGGGGTGTTGGTCATCCACACATATAGAAAAGTTGATGGCCGAGTTCTGCATAATATCAACGGTTATGGCATACTTCCCCAACAATTCGAATATGCGGCTCAATCCGGTTTCGGCAACAAAAGAAAAATCAGCAGGTGAAATGGAAATTAACCTCCTGTTTTTTTTGAAAATGAAAGAGGGCACGGCATCGTCTTCAGCGGTGTTTTCGTCAATAACGCTGCCTTCATTTTCGGGTTTGTTAAAGGATTTAACGTAAAGCGGAATCTTTTTTTCTTGCAGCGGCTGAATGGTTTTGGGATGAATAATGGAAGCCCCGTAGTAGGCCAGTTCAATAGCTTCCCGGTAAGAAATATTTTTGAGTAGTCGCGTATTTTGAAAATACTTGGGGTCAGCATTGAGCACGCCTTTCACATCTTTCCATATCGTGACAGATTCGGCATCTAAGAAATAGGCAAAAAGAGCTGCTGAATAATCAGACCCCTCGCGACCTAAGGTGGTTGGGTTTAGCGGATCAGCTCCGGAGATAAAACCTTGCGTCACAGCAAGGCGTATCGGGCTTTGAAAATAAGGCTTCAACTTGGAATTAATTTGCAAGGTCGTTTTGGTTTGATCAACTGTTGCTTTGGTGAACCGATAATCGGTTTTGATGAGTTTTCGAGCATCAAACCATTCATTTTCACAACCGGTCATTTTCAAATACCGGCTCAAAATAGTGGTACTCAACAACTCACCGGCGGGCACTACCTGATCATAAAAATAGGAAAAGTCAGCGGTGGGTTTGTCGGTAAGTATAATGCTTATTTCTTTTTCGATACTTTTTACGGCTTGAAAAACGGGATCATTCGATTCAAATAACCGGGAACAAATTTCAATATGCTCATTGATTATGCCTTTAAATAATTGTAAACCTGCTTCTCTGTTGCTTTTACAGGTTGCACATACATTTTCTAAGGCGTTGGTGGTTTTACCCATGGCAGAAAAAACAACCAACAAGTGATCCCGATAATGATTTTTGATGATGTCTGCTGCGCGCTTTACGGCCTCGGCATTCTTGATAGAAGCCCCGCCAAACTTGAAAATTTGCATAATGATTATTTTTTGCAAGGTTAGTCATTTTAATCTTTTCTGCATGAATCGTTTGCAGGTACGGGCGAAATATCTAATTTTACGCTTTCTTAACGGAACAAGTTTACAGTGGAGAATAATCTAAAATTTTAAAACATGAAATTAAAAATACTTTTTTCGGGAATGACCGCATGTCTCTTGGCATCAGGAGTTTCAGCCCAGTCAGAACCCCAAAAGCCTACCTATGAGCACAAGTTGTATGAAGCAAACGGGAATTATTACTTACAGCGCTCAATGCCGGTTTATTTAAAATTCTCTGTTACACCTGACGGTAAAAATTACCCTTTGCGCAGTAAACGAAACCCCGAAGATGCCGATCCCATGTATTTGGACGCGGAGGGGGTTCATTATATTCGTCACAAATGGGCGGTTGACCCCAATACGGGAAAGCCGGTGAGCCCGAAAAGAGAAACACAAATGGAACTGTATGCCGACGGTGTGGCACCGCGCACATCATTGAAGTTTCAAAATGCACCGCGCTACACAAGAGGCGGCACTACATATTTTGGTAAAAACTTGAGTTTTGTTTTAACACCGCGCGATGCGGTTTCGGGCGTGGCTGAAACGCAGTATGCCGTTGACGGCGGTTACGCTGTTTACAACGGTGATGTTTCCGTAGGCAGTGAAGGGGCTAAAAAGCTTTTTTATTACTCTGCAGATAATGTCGGAAATGTGGAAGATACGCGCTCCTCAGAGTTTACAGTGGATTTGTCGGCACCTACTTCATCTCACACCATTGACGGCATCGTTCATAACAGCAATATTTTAGCTCCGAGTACGCGCTTTAAATTGTCATCTGATGACAACCTGTCGGGCGTTCGTATAACGCGTTATTCATTTGATGCGGGCTCTGACCGAAATTTTGCCGGCTCTATTTCCATGGCCGGCTTACAAGACGGTGAACACACACTGTATTATTACGCTGAAGATAATGTGGATAACACCGCACAAAAACAAACTTTCAAGTTTTACTTAGACCGCATACCGCCGGTAACCGATGCCTCGATTGTGGGAGATCGTTATGACGGGAATGTAACTTATGTATCGGCAAGAACAAAGTTTAACGTGTCAGCAACCGATAACAAAGCGGGTGTAAAAAATATTTATTACCGCATTAACGAGGGAGAGTTGAATACGTTTACAGGAAATTTCAACCTACCCGATACTTACGGTCGTTATTCCATTAAACATGATGCAAATGATAATGTAGATAATTTATCAAGCAATAAATATTTGAACGTATTTATGGATAACAAAAAGCCGCAAACGCGAATCAATTACGGTAAGCCGCAGTTTTTTGACCGTGATACATTGTTCGTTAATAAAGATACGAAAATCACCCTTCCGCGCTCAGATCAAGGTTCCGGCATTAAAAAAACCGAGTACAGCTTGGATGGAGGCCCTTACCAAGATTACAGCGAGTTTACCATTCCGGCTGAAGGTTTCCACACAATTAAGTTTCGGTCTACCGATAACGTAAATAACGTGGAAAATGAAAAGGAGAGTGAAGTTTTTGTGGATAACACACCTCCTGAAATTTTTGTGAATTTCAGTATTAAACCAATTGGTGAGCGCCGGGGTATGAAAGTTTATCCCAATTACGTGCGCATGTTTATTGGTGCAACGGATCAACACACGGGTACAGAAACTATTTTGTACTCCATAAATGATGGCCCTATGTCGCTGTACTCAAGTCCGCAAACGTTGGATGCATCTGAGCGCAACTTGTTCCAAAGAAATAAAAAATACACAGTAAAAGTAGTAGCCAAAGATAAATTGGGCAATACAGCAGAAAAAACAATAGAGTTTTTAGTAGGTCCTGATGAAGACTAACACAGTATTAATTCAAGTTAAAAGAAGGGGAATCGTTTGGTCGATTCCCTTTTTTAATGCATTTTAGCGAAAGAATTGAACAAGAGGTAAGGAGCAATTACACCTCATTTATCTCATAACCTTAAAAATGAAAAATGGATAAACTCAAGGAAAAGCAAGAAGTTATAGATTTAGCCCTCAAACAAGTTGAGGATACTTTGAAGGGTTTGAAGGAATCTGCCAACATGAAAATAAATGCGGGAGAAGCATCCGGCTCAAGTGTTACGCAGGGCTCCTTTGGAAGCGGCGATACCGGCACCGAGGATATGGCCAAGGAAATGGCCGCCATCACACTTAAAGAAGTAAAACACCTTGAACAGGTTTACGAAACTTTTAAAGCATACAGTTTTACTGAAAAACACAATGCCATCGGCCCCCTGTCATTGGTGAAAACCGATAAAGGAGCTTTTTTTATTACTTACGCCGTAAAAAATGTCAAGCACAACGGTCAAACTTATTTTATGCTGGCCACCGATGCGCCTATTTACAAATGCATGAAAGATAAAGTGGAGGGAGATCAATTTGAGTTCAACGGGAACAAATTTCAAATAAAGGAGGTACTTTAATTTTTTTGGTCAGAACCGTTTTTCTTTAGATGAGTCCGGCCGGTGATTCATTTATTGTGCTTCCCTGAATATTCCAATAATTTTTTTCATCGGGATGTGGGTTCTGACCGGTAAGATACAAACGGGGCAAGCCATAAATTGTACTTTTGCATGCAGTTATTGAAATACCATGAACGACAAATACGAAGCGGTTATAGGGCTGGAGGTTCACGCCCAACTGAAAACAAAGAGTAAAGCATTTTCACCCGATGGAAACGCATACGGAGAGTTGCCCAATACATTAATACACCCGGTTAGTTTGGGACATCCCGGTACTTTGCCGGTGCTCAATGAAAAATCTCCCGAGTACGGTGTTAAATTGGGACTGGCCTGTTCCTCGAATATTACGCGCTTTAATACCTTTTCACGAAAGAATTATTTTTATGCCGATTTACCCAAAGGCTATCAAATTACTCAGTTTGATACACCGATATGCACGGGCGGTTTTGTGGAAATAACAACGGAAGAGGGTGCAAAGAAAAAAATAAACCTCACTCGTATTCATATGGAGGAAGACTCCGGAAAAAGTATTCACGACCAGGATCCTTTTCACACGCTTATTGATTTAAACCGCGCCGGCGTTCCCCTGTTGGAAATTGTTACCGAGCCCGACCTCAGAACGGGAAGGGAAGCCTATTTGTATTTGATGGAGGTGCGAAAACTCGTGCGCTATCTCGATATTTGCGACGGTAACATGGAAGAAGGGTCACTCCGTTGTGATGCTAATATCTCTGTGCGCTTAAAGGGTGCAAAAGAATTTGGGCAAAAGGTGGAAGTAAAAAACATGAACTCGATGCGCAATGTGCAACGCGCTATTGAGCACGAAATTGAACGCCAAATTGCCGCTGTAGAAGCCGGAGAGGAAATTTTTCACGAAACGCGCACTTTTAACGCCGCTGAGGGTACAACCACAGCTATGCGCAGTAAGGAAGACGCCAATGATTACCGCTACTTTCCCGAGCCCGACTTGCTGCCGCTTGTCATTGAAGATGAATATATTAACGGTATAAGAGAGCAGTTGCCGGCTTTACCCGGCGAGTTGTTTGAGAAATACACGAAAAAGTTGGGACTCTCCAATTATGATGCGGGCATATTAACCGAGAATAAGGAAATAGCAGATTATTTTGAGGGCGTTATCGCTCATACCCGGGACTATAAATCGGCGGCGAATTGGGTCATGGTAAATGTGAAATCTTACCTGAATGAACTCGCGATTGAGATTGATCGCTTTCCTTTAAAGCCTGCTCAAATTGCTGAAATTATTGCGTTATTGAATGACGGAAAAATAAACAGCAGCTCGGCGAAAAAGCTATTTGCCGCTTGGGTTGAATCTCCCGCTAAAAATGCGGTTGAAATTGCTGAGGAACTGGATATTATTCAATCTGCGGGAAAAGATGAAATTGAAACCATGGTGAAAGCGGTATTTGACAACCACCCCGATGAGGTGGCGCGCTTTAAAGCCGGCGAAAAAAAATTGCAGGGATTTTTTATGGGGCAAGTGATGAAAGTCGCTAAAGGCAAAGCAGATCCTAAAAAACTGAACCAACTCATTCAAAAATATTTAAGCTGATGAAAAAGATTTTTTATTGGGGATTTTTATCCGCGTTTTTTGTACTTCAATCTTGTAACACTCCCGAGCAGGGCAACGCGGTGATTCGCGGTAATATTGAAGGAATAGAGGAGGCCGGAGAGATTTATCTCTACAAGGTTACGAACAAGGTTGTTCCCTTCGATACGGCTGAAATATCCTCTACGGGAGCATTTGAAATGGTCAGTCAAATTGATCACTTGGGATTTTTTCGGTTGGGTTTTAGTCAGAACCAAAATTATCTGTCTTTGGTTGTAGGGCCCGACGATGAAATAACGGTTTCGGGTAATTACGGCGGTCTTGAAGGGAAAGCGCAAATTGAAGGTTCTGATGAAACGCTTGTGCTTCAAGAGTATTTTGCGTCTCAATCTAAGTTTCAAAATACGGTTGACAGCTTGCGTCGCGAGATGCAGTATGCACAGCAAAATCAAAACTCAATCAATTATCGAAATGCTCTTATTCATTACAGAATGTTTGAGCAATCCAATGAGCAAAAAATTAAGGCGTTTTTAAATGAGAATAGTGATAAGGTGGCGGCTCTTGCCGCATTAACACATTTAAATCCCGAGAAAGATTACGAACTTTTTGATGAGGTTTTGACTGAGTTGGAACCCAAACTAAAGGAAAACCCGATTTATTCCAAATTAAAAAAGCAAGTGGATAATTTGGCTCAAACTCAAGTGGGAGCGCAGGCACCGGAAATTACTATGACCGGGGTTGACGGTGAAACCATTAAGTTGAGTTCGTTTAAGGGAAAGTATGTGTTGATCGACTTTTGGGCCTCGTGGTGTAAACCGTGCAGAATTGAAAACCCCAATGTGGTGAAGATGTACAACAAGTACAAAAACAGGGACTTTGAAATATTTGGTGTATCGCTGGATGAGGAACGAAGAAAGTGGGTTGAAGCAATTCGGCAAGATGGAATTGAATGGGTTCAAGTGAGTGACTTGAATGGCTGGAATAATGAAGCCGCACAAACGTATAATGTCAATTCTATTCCGGAAACGGTATTGGTTAATCCTGAAGGTGAAATTATAGCGCGCGGATTAAGAGGCCGTGATTTGGAAGAAAAACTTGAAAAGTTACTCTAACCTCTGTTTATTCTCGATGCCATTAACGCGATATAACAATTCTATTGTTGTAAACCGTGTGGCCGTCTTGAGCTTGCATCATGTAAATACCGGGAGTCAAGGTTGAAATATTGATAGAAATTCTTTGGTGAGCAGCAATATGTTGTTGACGATTTTCTTGAACCATGCGGCCTCCGATATCAAAAATACGAATGTTGCCTTGGAAATCTTTTGTGCCTTTGGGCAAAGCAATATTAATTCGATTTTGAGCGGGATTGGGAAAGACGTTTAATCCGCCGGGACTATTTTGAGCGCTTTCATTCTTGGCGTAATCGGGTACAAAAGTTCCTAATGAACCGGTGGTCCAAATGCCGCGACCGCGTGTAGCTAAATAGAAATTTCCGTAGATATCATCCTCCGCACTTGGGCAGGTTACTTGTGCCATGTCTTCAATAAATAAAAAATCTGTTTCCCCTCCGTTTAATGTCCAGTCCGGTTCTCTTCGATTGGCATTTTCAGTAATGTAGAGTCCTTCATAGGTTCCCAGTAGTATGGTATTGGGGTCATTCACATCATATACCATGCAGGTGATTTGTTGAATATCATCGGGTAATTTAGCGGATAAAATTTTCGAGGTTGTATTTTCACCGGGTAGAATTCCCGTAACTTCATACAGCTCGTCATTGTCAATTTGAACAAGCATTCTATTCTTGCCGGAAGGGTCAAGTTGTATGCGTTTGATGCCGGGGTAATAACCTAGGGATTCGTCGGTTAAAATATCGTTGATTTGATTGGCATTGCGCAGGCTGATTTTTTTCAATCCTGAAATGCGATGGATTCGGGAATCTGAAGTATAGTATAAGTGATTGCCATCTTTGGAAATATGTAAATTTCGCGGGTTGTCCTTTGTGTTGGGCAGGTGCTTTAAATCAATATAATCTGCGGGGTAATCGGGAACACCCTTACGCAGAATTTCTCTGCTAAGCACGATTCCATCATTGTAAGTCATGGCAAAAATAGAAGTGTAGGGGTCTTGAATTTTTACGGAATCACCGGGTTCTAAATTTGACGTGAGTGCAAAGTTTATGGGGAGGCCTTGTGCGGGACTATTCAAAAAAAGTGTGTCTCCGGCATTGAGCTCAAAGGGGTATTGGATGGATAAAGTGGAGTTGTTTGCGGGTGTGTGAAAAAATTCAATCTCGTATTCTTTGGTTTGATAATTTAAGGTGCCTACTTTATTGACATTGTCATCATACAAAATACCATCTTGATTGTAATCCCGAAATGTTACAGTTTGGTTGGGGTTCTGATTAATAAAACTCACCGTACCCGGAATTAATCGGGCGTGCGGTTGTTTTGTACTTAATGTCCCTGAAACGCTAAGAGTATGTTCCTGAAGAGTATGTAAATTCTTAATGACCGTGTCTAAACGAAAAGTTACGGAATCCACACTTTCACTGTCGTTTGCTGATTCCCAATAATCAAAATTGGTCATCGTTTCAGCTTGGTTAATACCGGCATAAATATAGTTGTTTTGGTCGATAAAAGGGAAAAATGGTTGTGGAGCTTGATTCTCTTTGTATGCATAAACCCTATTATGGCTGTGACTTACGAAAACAGATTTACTCAAGTTTGAGAATTTCACATCGTAACCGTCAACATCCAATATTCCCTCAGCGGTACGGCCGGCATCTGCGGGCTTGTGAGGATCTATGAGAAATACGCCTTTAGAGTGGGTTGAACTGCCGATCCTGCCGCGGGCATCAACTTCAATAGTGTGAACATCTGCCCCTATTGTACGGAAATTGAGTGAAATGACTTCGGGTTCTTGAGCCTTGACGTCATCGATATAAAAAAGCCCGTTTTCTCCGGGAACGTAAAGTCTGTTGCTGTTTTCCGGGTCGAATTGAAGTTGAAAAGCGGTTTGTAAGGCGTTATTCCCAAAGGGTAATTCACGATAGCCGTCTGCTATTTTTGTCCACATGTCGCTGACTTTATACACCTCTTGGCCGCCCACATAAACGACATCACAATTAACAGGGTCAATGGCGATGCTCAAACTGTAAACGCCCATGAATCCTGTTAATGAAGCGGCTGTAAAAGGAGAGGATGCTAAAGTGGGGGAGTTCAATTGCCAGTTTTGTCCGCCATCTGTCGATTTGTAAATTTCCAATCCCGGTGCAAATATTCCTGGGGCATACACTGCGGCATAGATGTAATCGGGATTGTGCTCACAATAGTCAATAACAATACGCCTTGATGCTACCGGTGATTTCATTACCTCATTCCAACTGCATGGTGCGGTGGGGTCGGTTGACCTGTATATGGCGGAGCCGGTACTGATAAGAGCTGAGCCGTCTGGCAGTAAAATCATATCTTGAATGAGTTGAAAACCCGGATTGCAACTTGGGTCATTGAATGTAGCTGTCCAATTTTTGCCGCCGTCTTGAGAAACAACCAGTCGACTTCTCGTTCCCGCGTAAATGATGTTTTTGGTTTGTGCACGTATAAAGTTGAAGTGACGTGAATGCTCATCTTCCAAAGGTTGGGAATCGGTAGGTTCAAAAGATTCACCGTTTGTAGATTTGTAAACTGCCCCGCGACGCTTTGTAATATTATCAAAATTAGAATTGGTAACGGCGTAAAGGGTACCGTCCGGAGATTGAGTTAAACCCGAAATCCAAAGATCGTCAGGTGTGTCGAGTTTTCGCCAACTTATTCCTTTGTTTTCTGACTTTAAAATACCTCCGTTTACAATTCCCAAGTAAAAGATATCGGGATTTTGATTATCAATTAAAAAAGCACGTGCTCTGCCGTTTAGATTTAAGGGACCGGCCTGTTTAAATGAATAGAAAGATGCCGAGCCGTAATCCCGAGTTTTATTGAGGTTCTGACCAAAAGTGTTTTGAACGATTAAACTGAAAAGTGCCGCGATAAACGGCAAGGCCGCTCGCTTGTTTTTTATACTTGTACTCATGAACCTCATAACTCTTTTTTAAACCGATTAAATCAAAGCGTGAAAGTAAGGAGAATAGCACGAATTGTCAAGAATAAATTTAAAATATTTAATGGTGCTTTTCAATTAAGTCGGCCAGCCTTGCAGAATACCCGATTTCATTGTCATACCAGCCCATAACTTTTACCATTTTTCCAATGGAAGAGGTGAGTAAAGAATCAAAAACACAAGAGTGTTTATTCCCTTGCACGTCCACCGAAACAACAGGATCTTCAGTATATTCTAAAATACCTTTTAAATCGGTTTGTGAGGCTTTTTTGAATGCATTGTTAATCTCTTCGATGGACAAGGCGTTTTTGACAATAAATGTCATATCGGTAAGGGAACCGTCGGGTACGGGGACCCGGATGCCGCAACCTCCCATCACATCGCCCAAATCGGGGAAAATTTTTGTAATCGCTTTAGCGGCTCCGGTGGTAGTGGGCACAATACTTACAGCTCCCGCTCGTGCTCGGCGCAAATCATTATGTGGTGTATCGTGCAGGCGTTGATCACCCGTGTAGGAGTGAATAGTGGTAATGTATGCCGCCTCAATGGTTGTGAGTGTGCGCATCACCTTAACAAGCGGTGCTGCCGAGTTTGTCGTGCACGATGCGTTGCTTATAATATCTTCTGAACCGTCTAAAATATCCTCATTAATTCCGAGGCAAACACTTTTGATATCTTCAGACTTGGGCGGTGCGGAAAGGATTACCTTTTTTGCGCCGGCACTGAGGTGTTTTCCCGCACCTTCTCGATCTCTGAATAAGCCGGTAGATTCCACGACAATATCAATATTTAAATCTCGCCAAGGCAGGTTACTCGGGTTTTTCTCGTTAAATACGGCAATATTTTGACCGCTAATTTGAAATCCGTTTTTGGTCAGAACCGATCCCTCCTTGCGCGAACCGTGAATGCTGTCATACTTGTATAAGTGAAGTAACGTTGCGGGATCAGATAAGTCATTAACCGCTACGAGTTCTACGTTTTTGCGATCGGTTAGTTCTCGTGTTAACATGCGACCGATTCGGCCGAAACCATTTATTGCTATTCTCATATTGATTTTCTAAATAGGCTGTAAAAGTAAAAAGGCTTTCGTGATTTCACGAAAGCCTTTTTACTTTTTTTCATTTGTTGAATTAGCGCATCACGACAAATCGAGTGGTGCTGTATTGTTTCCCTGAAGATACTGCTGCAATATAATTACCTGCGGGTAAATCACCGGTGTTAATGCGCATAATGTTTTTACCGGCTTCTTTCCTGCGGTTTTGGAATGTTCTTACCAGTTTACCGTTGAGGTCATAAATATTGATTGTAACGGGGTCATTATCTTTACTCGCTGAAGTAAATTCAATATTGGTGTGATAAGAAGCCGGATTGGGATATACTTTCAAATCCATATTTTCGGGCTTGTCAAAAGAGGTATAGTCAGGCACACTGCTTACAAGACTTCCTGTTTTCCATATTCCGCGACCGTGCGTACCGGCGTAAATTATGCCTGTATTATTTGCTTGTGATGGCGGAAGGGTTTGTTGTAATAAACGGAAAACAGGCACTCGACCAATGAGTTCATTTTCTTGCTCCCAAACCACATCTGCGGCGTCAATGTCATTGGTTGACCAAATTCCGAAATCTGTACCCAGTAACACCTGAGAAGGATCATTGAGATTGTAGAGAGCGTCATAAACCGGAAAGTCGGGCATATTGCCTTGCACGTTTCTGGAAATCGCGGTTGCACCTGCATTGATTCCCGTAAGTTCAAAAATGTGGTTGGAATTACCGTAACCTGCAACGCTAACCAACATTTTGTCCAAATCTTCGGGGTGAGCGCTCAACCCTTCAATGGGGCCGGATGTTTGAAAAATTCTTTCAACTGATACAACATTTTCCGGCGTATCACTATTGTCGGCAAAGAGTTGTCTCATACCGGTGAAACGCCATACATCTCCGTTTCCTGTTCCGGCAAACAATTGATTGCCGTCAGGGGAGAAGTCTATGGTTCGAATTCCCGATATGTTTCTTACAATTGATAAATCAATATAGTCGTTATCACCGGGAATTGACGACTTGAGTGCTTCTCTCGTAAGTACAACACCATTATTATACACCATAGCAAATATACTTTGTACGGGATCCTGAACTCGAATCGAGTCACCGGGATTCAACGCAACTTGCAGCGGAGCGGGAAATAAGTAGGAAAGTGTTCTGCTTCTCAAACGTAAAGTATCTCCGGGGTCAAAGCGCTGTGCATAATATACGAACAAATCAGATTGTTCTGAGGGCGTGTTAGGGAAACGGAATTGAAATTGCCGCGTATCGTAATTGTAGAAACCTACGCTATCCCCAATCTGATCGTACAGTATGCCGTCAGCATCAACATCGCGAAAAGTTTGAATGCGATTTAAGGCCGGATTTCTAAAGCTTATACTGCCGGGAATAATTTTGGCATCGGGTTGATTGGGTTCAACTGTGCCCGAAAAGGCCACATCGCTGCTCGAAAGCGTAGCCAATACTTGTTCTACTGTATCTGCCGTAAAAGTAATGGAATCACGACTCAACGTATCATTTTCTGTTTCCCAAATATCAATAACTGAGCGGAAAGGCGCAGATCCAACTCCTGCATAAGGGGAGGGCGAATCAAAAGATCCTTGTCTTTCAAAAAATTGGTTGGTAATATTGGGTAAGGTTATTTTGGTAACTTGATTGTAATACAGGGTGGTAAACACGATATCCTCACTTAAAGTTGAGAATTTAGTTCCGAATCCATCACCTCCCAATAACTTGATTTCTTCACGGCCGGCACTGCTGGGTAAGGAAGGATCAAGCATAATAGAACCATTATCTTGAGTACCTCCGGCAATTTTACCACTACCTGTAATGTCAATGTCATAAAATTGGGTGGTTACGTAATTTCTATTTAATGTAGAAAATTGAGGCTGTGCAGATGATGCGTTATTCGTCAATCCTATCCCTCCGTCACTTGCTACAAAAAGTTGATTGGGGTTATTCGGGTTAAATTTAAAGTAGTGTTTGTCGGCATGAACATAGATACCCGATTGTTTGGGGGCAAATGTAGAGGCCACACGAGCCCATGCTGATTGAATGCGGAACAATTGAACGCCGCCTATCATTAGATTTTCGCAGTTATTGGGAAATACCTCAATGGCTAAATCATAAATTCCTTGTCCGTTAGACCCAAACAATTCGAAAGTGGGATCTTGTGTTTCAGTCGGCGCTTTGGGTAAATTCTCTTCCCATGATAAACCGCCGTCAGTGGACTTAAAAATGTTGTCTAATTGACCACCGCCGGTAACAGTAATGGCATAAACATAATTCGGATCTGCCTGACAAAAAGCCAAAGCAATTCGTCCATTGCCCGTAAATGAGGAAGTACCGGTCCAACCGCAGGACGCAGCGGGATTATCGGAGTAAAAAACACCCGAGCGTGCGCCAATGATTACTCTGCCTGAAGGCAATATTTTAACATCATCAATGCCATATGAAGAAGGGCCGCTTCCGGTTATACCGCAGTCAAATGAAAATACCGATGTCCATGTTTGTCCGCCGTCTGACGTTCGGTACAAACCTAAATTGGTTCCCGCATAAACAATGTCGTCATTCGAGGGGTCAACTGCTAATCTGTTTATATAAGGCCAAGGGTTTGAGTTTGAAGGGAGTTCATAAGCGTTTGGAATGGTGGCGCTCAAAACTTCAAAATTTTCACCGTCTGTAGATTTGTAAATTCCTGTACCGGGCATGGGTGCTGAACCTTCAAAGCGACTACCCGTACCTACATAAATAGTACCGTTGGTTCCTTGATCCATTGTCGAAACAATGAGGTTGGGCAATCCTTCCACCGGTTTCCAGTTTAGACCTTTATTGTCAGAAACAAAGATACCTCCCGAAACTCCGCCGGTAATGAATCTATCTGGGTTTTGATTGTCTATTATAAAATCCCGTGTTCTTCCTCCCACATCAATTGGCCCCATTGATTCCCAATCCAGACCTAAATTAGACTTTTTACCGTATTGTATTTGAGGAATTTGCTTCAATGCTTGTAAAGCATCATTAGGATTGAACTCACCGGTGTGAACGTTTGCCCTTACCTGTCTTAAGTACTCATCACCTCCCATTATGCCGGCGGATTGCTGCTTCGCATTTTCTCGGGCCGTATAACGGTTCTGATTATTCGTGAAATGATAAATAAACGTTGTCGCGGTGATACCGATCACAACGAATGAAAGTACTATAGCTTTGATTCTCATATTAATATTGCTATTTGTTTTGTCATAAAAAGAAAGCGCCAATTTATATTAAAAACAGAAGTTGTCAAGGCTTTCAACTGAATTTATTTTATACAGACAAAAAACGGCTCAAATTGTTTACTTTTCAATGTGTTTTTCTGCGTGATAACTCGAGCGAACTAACGGGCCGCTCTCAACGAAGCGAAAACCTTTTTCCAGACCAATTTTTTCATATTCCGCAAATTTTTCGGGAGTGATAAAATCTTCAACGGGAAGGTGATCGGGGGTGGGCTGTAAGTATTGCCCCAAGGTGATAATTTCAACACCAACTGACCTTAAATCATCCATGGTTTCCAATACTTCGTCTTCTGTTTCTCCCAATCCCAACATGATACCCGATTTGGTGGTCATGCCTCCTTTTTTCAACCTGAACAAAACCTCTAAACTTCGATCGTACTTAGCCTGAATACGCACCTGCTTGGTTAAGCGCCGTACAGTTTCTAAGTTGTGCGAAACAATTTCGGGTGCTACATCTATAATGCGCTTGAGATTGTCCCACTCCCCCCGAAAATCAGGAATTAAAGTTTCCAAAGTAGTTTCGGGACTTAACCTTCTAACCGCTTTAACCGTGTCGGCCCAAATTGTACTACCACCGTCTTTTAAATCATCGCGGTCAACAGAGGTAAGCACACAGTGTTTCACCTCCATTAATTTTACTGATTTCGCAACGCGCAAAGGTTCAAACGGATCTGTGTTATCGGGCTTTCCTGTAGCTACCGAACAAAAACCGCACGAACGCGTGCATACATTGCCCAAAATCATAAAAGTTGCCGTACCCGCTCCCCAGCATTCGCCCATGTTAGGGCAATGGCCGCTTTCACAAATGGTATGTAACTTGTGTTCGTCAACTAATTTCCTTACTTTTTTGTATTCTTTACCGGTGGGCAATTTCACACGCAACCAGCTAGGTTTGTTTTTGGTGAGCCTACCTTCTTTATTGTGTATTGAAGTTTTCTTTCTCTCTTTAACTAATACGTCACTCATCTTCTATAACATTTTTTTTCCGATTAAAATATTCGCATATAATGTGAGCCAAAATTGGTTGTTGTGTTCAAATGCCATAACTTCGATTTCTTTGTGGAAAGCATCAAAATTGGCGCCTACTTCTACGCTTCGTAAAATTTCATCTTCAGGGGCATATTCAAAATTCAAAGCAAATTTAAGTGATAAACCGGGGTAAATTGACGTTTCACTCAAGCCGGTTAAATATCCGGCTCTGCCATAAATATTATTCAAAGAATGTCGTTCGGGATCATAACGTTCTGTTGAAAGTCTGGAGCCGCGAGCCGCCGGACTTTGAACTTCCAGGTAAATCGGCTTTAAAAACGCGAGAGTAGGACCACCCGTTATGATATAATTTATTTCGATGCTTTTTTTGAGCTCTTTGGCGAATAAGGTGTTTTGAAAACCAAACTGCGCCCTCAATAACCACATGGAGTTTAATTTACCAAAGTGATAACTTTTGGCATTTTCAAAGAAGGGATTATATGAGCGCTGTTCTTTGGGGTGTTTCATGTTAACCAACTCTGCAGTCCACAGTCTTTTTCTTTTAGCATTTAAAAATTGACCGTATCTAAAATTAGCTCCAAAACCGTTTGTGTGTATAATCGCCCCTCCCGAGTACTCTGCAGAATAGCGCAATTTTACATCATCCTTATTTTTATTTTGGGCTGTAAGCAAAAGTGAAAACAAACCGACAACAGTCGATAGAAGTATGCGTAACGGGATAGTTCGATTAACATATTTCATTGTGCGAATATAACGCGTTTACGGGAGGTAATGTTTTGATTTCGCAAGAAAGAGCGAACCTTCTCCGTTATTAAATTCAAAACAAGATAGTAAGGAGAATCGGAAGACTTCGGTTTTAATGTAAAACGAACTGATTGAATAGATTCAAAAAAACCGTGAAAATTAATATTTCATGGTGTGTCCTAATGGACTTTTCGTTTTCCCGTAAGCCGGACAAGTCTCATAACTTTTGCAAGATGAAACTACCAAACCCAAAACAAAAATAAAAGTAGCGATGATGGCTGTTTTTTTCATAGATTAAAATATTTTCGGCAAATGTAATTCAAAAAAGTACCGAACTGAAATTCAAACTTAAAATTCACATGAAGAACGATCATCGTTGCGTTATGTTGTATTTATCCGTAATCTCACTCCAGTCCCACAAAAACCGCGACATAACCTCATCTAAATTCTTTAACAGAATAGGGTTCGGATTTTTCATGTTTTTAAAATAAGATTCTTGACTGTTATTCAAGTTATACTTGTAAAAAACACCTTTAGATAAACTGTATAACGTGTTTTTGCTGGGTTTATTGACGGACTTTAAAAATTTTTGCGTGTTGGAAATAAGGGTTTGAATGTCCTTTTCAGGTAAATCGAAAGAGGCAGCCAACGCACGGTAACAAAAGTTTGTGATTCGTCGATCTTTATAGCTCTCAAAATGATTGGGAATAATATCCATATTTGCTGCCAAAACCATAATGAGCATTTTATCAGAACCTTGGGACTTCATGTCGGGTTGGGAAACAAATGTTGAGTCTGCCTCTATGACATCACACAAGGCATCAAAACTGTTATCAACAGCTTGAATCGTGTTGTGAATAAAATATTCAGCGGTTTTCTTTTCACTGACTTTTTTCTTGAAGAGCGTACTAAACATAAGAGATCTTTTCACTTAATAATTGAAAAACACCTTGCAAAAATAGAGGGTGAAGTCATGTTTACAAGATGGGTGATAGAATAGTTGTCAACATACTTATTCACGAGGCTCCATTCAAGTGAGGTTGGTAAAAACGCGAAGGAAACTGATAAACTTAACACACGGTTCATCTGATAATAGTTATTTTCGTAAGCTAAAATAGAAAGTTTAGTGATTCAAAAAGATGGAAAGGTGGAAAATCCGGCTGTCTTGCCTGCGGTATCGGGAAAGAAACGGTACATCAACCGAGATTTGTCGTGGCTGAGTTTTAACTCCAGAGTTTTGCAAGAGGCAGCAGATGAGGGTGTGCCGCTTATTGAGAGGATGAGGTTTTTGGGAATATACTCCAACAATAATGATGAATTTTTTCGAGTGCGAGTAGCCGGCATTCGACGTTTGGTAAAGTCCGGAGTAAAGGAAGTGTTCGGCACCAAAGAGTC
>CAJXMT010000040.1 GCA_913056155.1 uncultured Cryomorphaceae bacterium | reverse complement strand
CCAAGCCGGCATCAATACCGGTGATGGTGTCGTAATCATTACTCCGATGAGTCCCGGAGCACCCGATGATGCCGGTATTTCTGCGATTGATGCTCCGAGTGGAAAAGTATGTGCCGGCAACCAAAATGTTGTTGCTACGATTACAAACTCCGGCTCTGAAATTTTGAATACCGTAACGGTAAATTGGGAGGTAGGCGGCCAACTTCAAACGCCCGTTACCTATTCCAATCCTATTGTTTCGCTCACTGGTCAAAACCCCAATACAGCACAAGTTAACTTAGGCACTTTTAATTTTCAAAACTTACCTGATACCAATATTAGGGTTTGGACAACGAATCCCAATGGCATTCAAGATACTGTTCCCTTTAACGATACTGCTATTGCAAATGTGGATATTAATTTTGCCGTGGTTCAGGTTGTTTCGTCTCAACCTCCTAAATGCCCCGATGTTGAAGACGGTCAGGCTATCGTAACCTCATTGGGCGGCACTCCTCCTTTTCAGTATTTCTGGAGTTCAGGAGATACCGGTACAGATGTTTCATCACTTCCTTCCGGTTTTGTTGATGTCATCATAATTGACGCGTTGGGTTGTCGAGATACTGCTACTTTGAATTTAACAGCTCCGGATTCGATCTTAATTGATCTTGACAAGGGAGGGGTTACCTGTAAGGGAAGTTCGAATGGTTTTGCTCAACTCAATGTGTCGGGAGGTACTCCACCTTATAATTATAACTGGAGTAACGGGTTAAAAAGACAAAACATCAATAATATTCCCCCGGGCAACTACAGCGTTACCGTGACCGATGATGACGGATGTACAGCAAATAAAACTATAGATATTGTTCAAGTTCCCATTTTACGCAGTCAGTTAGATTCAGTTCAACCGGCTATGTGCAGTGAAAATGCGGGTTCAGCCACCGTTTCCGCTTCCGGTGGATTAGCGCCGCTTACTTACAATTGGCCGGGTGGATTGACAGGTCGTACACAAACCGGCTTAGCAGGAGGAACTTACGAAGTAACCGTGGTGGATGATGCCGGCTGTGAAAACTTGACAACGGTTGAGGTACCCGAGGTTGATTTGGGGGTGACATTTGACAGGCCTACTTTTTACGCCAATTTAGATAATGCATTTTATCAATGGTATGATTGTGATAATGATATATTGATTTCGGGGGAAACCTTTCAGGATTTCACTCCTGAAAATCCCGGTAATTATGCAGTGATTATTTCTTATGAAAACTGTACAGATACTTCAGGCTGTCATTACGTAGCCTATACAAGTGCTGAAGATCATCGGGCCGGTAATAGTGAAGTCAACGTTTATCCCAATCCCAACAGCGGCCAGTTTAATATTGCATTTGACGGTGAAGCCGCAATGGCGCGCCTCGAAATATTTGATCTCAACGGCAGACTGCTCCATTCACGAGAAATTCAAAATGCAGGTGAAGGCTACGTTTATCAAGTTAACGATAGGTTGGCCTCGGGAATGTATATAATTAAAGTGACGCAAAAAGAGGAGACTTCTCTGCATCGAGTTATTGTCAAATAGTGAATTTTGAAAACAAAGCAATGAAGCCGACCTCGGTACAACTGAGGTCGGCTTTTTTTATCCGTAAATGAGGCCTTCACTCGCGTTTCCCCAAGCAGCGGCTTGTCCTTTTTTAATTTTCATTCCGCCGGCCAATGCCAATAACGCGTCTAAGGCGTGTAAATTTTCGGGGAATTCACTTAAGTTGAACTCATATTTCTCTGCTAAAAGTAAAGCTACTTTATGTTTAAGGGTCGCCTCTTTTTTTCTCATGTTGTATAACTCGGCAAGGCCTTCCTTATGAGCTACCATTTTGGGATAAACCTCATAAACACGTAACCCTTTGTGCTTTAATTGAGCATTTAAATACATAGCTCTTGCCGTTAAGCCGCCCAAAAACAAAGGGGACATGGCATTCACCTCACGATCACAGGCGCGATAATGGAAATCACCGTCAATACTCTTTGCAGGTTCGGGTTCTGAATATACCCGAGGAAGTGAAAGCGGTGCATCCAATGCAATGATATCATTCGTGCTGCTGTATTCAGCTAATAATTGAAGTATAAAATCATCGGCAGACTTCTTTTTTTCACTTTGATACAGCGATACTTCACCTGCATTATACCTCGCCACAACCGAAGTTCCCGCTAACTTTGACCCGTAATCAATTCCGAATATTTGCTCCGCCATTTCAACATTAACGCCGGCAAAGGGGTTGTGTTTAAATTGCTGTTATGATTTTTGGTCAGAACCCAATCGAAATTTCGTGCAAAGTGCAAGTTGGTTCTGAAAAAGAAAAAAACAACTATGAAAAAACTACGCTTAATCTTAGGAGACCAATTGAATTACAACCATTCGTGGTTTGATGAAAAAGATAAAGAAACGACATACCTTATGGCAGAGCTGCGCAGTGAAACTGATTATGCACCTCACCACATTCAAAAGGTTTGCGCCTTTTTTATTGCGATGCGAGAATTTGCAAAGCAACTCGAGAAAGGCGGTCATCGTGTTATTTACAAAAAATTCAACAAAGAAAATCCCCGTGATTTCAAAACATTGGTAAAAGAGGTTTTAGGTTCAGGAGACTTTGAGCGATTTGAATATATGAGCCCCGATGAATTCAGGTTAGACGAGCATCTCAAAGCGTTGGCGGAAGAGTTGAATGTGACTTGCCGTGTTTTTGATACCGAGCACTTTTATACTTCACGCCGGCAGCTTACCGAATTTTTTAAGGGAAAGAAAACATACCTATTGGAATCATTTTACCGTGATTTAAGAAAAAAACACGACGTAATGATGAACGGTAACCAACCCGTAACCGGGCAGTGGAACTACGATAAGGAAAACAGATCAAAATACACAGGAAAACTACCGCTGCCGGAGAAATTATTGTTTGAGCATGATGCCGAAGACATCGTGAAACAGCTGGCGGATGAGGGTGTGAAAACGATAGGAATAATAGAGAAAAACAAGTCATGGCGACCGGCAAACCGCGAAGAGAGTTTACAGCTTTTGGAACATTTTGCTGAAAAGGCTCTTCCCGCTTTCGGGAAATACCAAGATGCTATGACAGGAGGTGATTGGTTGCTGTTCCACTCCAATTTATCCTTTGCGATGAATGTGAAAATGCTCAATCCGCGCGAAGTTGTGAATCGTTGTGTTGAGGAATGGGAGAAGAGGCCCGATGCAATTTCTATTGCACAAATAGAGGGATTTGTGCGTCAAATTTTAGGTTGGCGTGAATATATGCGAGGCGTTTATTGGGCTAAAATGCCGGGTTATGCACAAAAAAACTTTTTTGAGTTTGAGCGTCCCCTACCCAAATGGTATTGGACCGGGAAAACGGATATGAATTGTTTAAAACACGCTGTTTCGCAATCATTGGAGAAATCATATGCCCACCATATTCAGCGATTAATGGTGACAGGCAATTTTGCCCTTTTGGCGGGTTGTGATCCCGATGCGGTGGACCAATGGTATTTGGGCATTTATGCCGATGCGTTGGAGTGGGTGGAAATTACGAACACCAGAGGAATGAGTCAATTTGCAGATGGAGGTATTGTGGGTACAAAGCCTTACATTTCGTCAGCATCTTATATGAATAAAATGAGTGATTATTGCCAGAGTTGCAAGTACGCTCACACCAAAAAAACGGAAGAAAATGCATGTCCTTTCAATAGCTTGTATTGGCGCTTTTATGCTGTAAATAGAAACAAGTTGGGAAAAAACCCGCGAATAGGAATGATGTACCGCGTTTGGGACAAAATGGACAAGCAAAAGCAAAATGACTTGTTGGATAAGGCTGATTATTACTTGAAAAACATTGAAAAATTGTAATAAAAGAGCTTAGAGTCCACAGCTTATTATTTCAAGTGCTTAATGATTTTTATTTTAAGACGCCGGTTTTTTTAAAAAACATTATATTCGCAGATTAAATAACCATAAATATAAGCGTGGAAGAGTGCTGCGTTGTTTTGATGTTATTAAATCTATGATAAACAGTTTTTTATGAAAACAAAGTCACTATTTTTCAACACACTGCGAACCCTGATTTTCTCAATGGCTTTCGTGCCAATACTTTTTTCATCCGGTACCGTACTCGGGCAAAATACGAATATTGCTCCATTGGCTACCGTTACAGCTAATGGAACAGGAGCCCCCGGATGTCAAACAGGACCTTGTTCTACTTTAAATGATTTAGTTCTTGGATCATGCGGAAATCAACAAATGTGGATCAACACGAGTAATCCGCCTTCAAGTGTCATTGGAGCTGACTATATTGAGTGGAACTGGCCGTCTCTTGAAAGGTTTGATGAAATGATTATTCATCATGGAAATCCGACTTCCAGAGATTTAACAGGCTTTATTGTCCAATACTGGACCGGATCGAGTTGGGTAACGCATGAAACTTTTTCAAATTTACCGCAACAATGCGTAAATATTGTAGTTTTTAATATGCCCTTACAAACGGATCGTATGCGAATTACGCAGTTCCAAATGACAGGTTCGGGTCAAACATCAAATCCCAACTTTCGTGAAATTGAAATTATTGAAGCACCGCCGCTTGCACCGGATGATGCCGGGGTTGTGGGTATCGCAGAACCTTCGGGGCTTACCTGCGCGGGAGAACAAAACGTAGTGGCTACGGTTCAAAATTTCGGAACTGATATCTTGACAGATGTGACAGTAAATTGGGAAGTGAATGGCAATCTGCAAACGCCGGTAACTTTTAATAATTTAAACGTTGATACTTTAAACGGTACAGGGCCGAATACGGTAAATTTATTCTTAGGAACCTACAATTTTGTGAACCCGAATGACGATAATATTAAAGCTTGGACTACCTCACCCAATACCAACCCCGACACTGTAAATTTCAACGATACCGTAACAGATGTTTTGGACATCAATTTTGCAGTTGTTCAAATTGTGCAATCGAATGACATGACTTGTGCTGATGTGGCGAATGGAGAGGCCGTAGTGACCTCTTTAGGCGGGGTGGCTCCATTTACTTATTTTTGGAGCGTGGGTGATACCGGCGCCACAATAAACACCCTTCCCGAAGGTACGCACACCGTTATTTTGGAAGATGCACTGGGATGCAAAGATTCTGCTCAAGTTACTATCAACGCACCGGATTCTATGCTGGTGGACTTGGTTAGAGGAGGAACAACCTGCAAAGGTCCCGTGAACGGGTTTGCCGAGCTTCAAGTAACAGGAGGTCAAGCGCCCTTTAATTACAATTGGAACAATGGATCAAAAGGGCGAACCATAAATAATGTGCCCCCCGGCAGCTACGCCGTAACGGTTACGGATGGCAATGGGTGTAAGGTCATAAAATCTTTTGATATTATCCAAGTACCCATTTTGCGCAGTAAGCTTGACTCCGTTAACCCGGCGTACTGCAGTCAAAACTCGGGAGAAGCTTCTATAACGGCATCAGGCGGTTTGCCTCCATACAGCTATAACTGGACAGGCGGTTTGTCAGGAAGAATTCAAACAGGGCTTTCCGGCGGAAATTATCAAGTAACCGTAACCGATCAAGCCGGATGTGATAACGTGACAAATGTAAAAGTACCCGAAGTGGATTTAGGGGTTACATTTGACAGACCTACATTTTATGCCGAATTAGATAATGCTTTTTATCAGTGGTATGATTGTGATAATGACATTCTTATATCGGGAGAAACTTTTCAAGATTTCACACCCTCGCAACCGGGAAATTATGCAGTAATCGTATCACTTGAGAGTTGTACAGACACCTCAGGTTGCCACTATGTGGCTTATACCGGTTTAGCAGATAAGGAAATTACTGACATTGAAAACATAGGAATTTACCCCAATCCGAGTAACGGTGCATTTACTTTGCAATTTAACTCGGTTCGAAACCAAAATATAGAGGTTGAATTCTATGATTTGCAGGGGCGAATAATGTTTGCCAAAAACCTGGGTAAAATTTCAGGATTATACACTGAAGATTTTAAAGAACCGTTTGCTTCCGGTATTTATTTACTCAAAGTGAAAACGGAGGAGAGCCAAACTACGCACAGAGTAGTGATTCAGTAATCCTCTCACAAACGCATCAAAAAAGCCGAGATTATTCCATGTTGAATGCTCGGTTTTTTTGTTTTGGTCAGAACCCTTAAGCAATTAACGGCTGAGGTATTTAAGGGTTGAAAGCCTCTGTTACGCGTTGTTTTTTTGTGCGGAATAAGAGGAAAGAATGAAATTAGGATGTTTGTCTTTGCTTTTGGGTAAAGCAAAACCCAGGAGCGCACTAACTTGCTGTTTGCTATACGTGTTAACCTGTTGCAGTGACAATAAAACGTCAATCTCATGTAACTGTAGCTTTCGTCGAGGCTATGTCCGGATGAAGATAGTCGGGATACCTTCAAAAGCCTTTGAGCATCATTTTCTAGTCTTACAATACATTCCAAAAAAAACACGATTGTCACCGGTGACAATCGCGTTATGATTCAGGTTCTGAATAAAACCTGTAATGGCGTATTGATATGATTTAATGAATCACTTCAATTTCGGCAGGCATTTGAGTTCTGATTCCCTTTAAGTTTTTGACGTTGCGTATTTTCTTGAGGTGTTTTTGCTCATCCCCTAAATAATAATTGAGGAATGTCATTTCTGCTCCTGAGAAAAAGTTTTTCATAAACTCTTCAAAGGGATCTTTTAATTTAGGGAACTCTTCCTCCTCAAAATCGTCAACTTCCGCCATCTCTGCCGCCTTTGCAATGGCATCTTTCAAGCCGCCCAGTTCATCTACCAAGCCTATTTCAACTGCGTTGGTACCGGACCAAATTCTACCCATTCCTATAGCGTCAACCTCTTCAACACTCATATTTCTGCCATCGGCAACACGGGTTAAAAATGTATGGTAAACACGCTCTACACTTTTTTCAATTTTTTTGCGCTCAAAATCACTCAATGGCCTGTTGATTCCCATAGGCTCAGCATTTTCGTGTGTTTGAACTCCGTCAAAAGTAATTCCTAATTTGTCATTAAAAAAGCCTTTGGCGTTAGGGATAATTCCAAAAACTCCGATGGAGCCGGTAATGGTTGTGGGCTGGGCGTAAATAACATCTGCAGCGGCTGAGATGTAGTATCCGCCTGAGGCAGCTAAATCACCCATAGAAACTACAAACGGTTTTTGATCTCGAGCCAAAACAGTTTCACGCCATATTTCGTCTGAAGCCAAGGCGCTTCCACCCGGCGAATTCACTCTTAAAACAATAGCTTTTACGGAGCTGTCTTTACGTGCCTTTTTGATAGCATTGGCAATAGTTTCAGAACCCATAGACTCTACGCCTCGGCTTTTACCGGTTTCAATGGCTCCTTGGGCGTATATTACGGCGATTTTGTCTTTTTTCTCACTTTTCTCACCTGCCAGCACTTTTTCGGCCTTTTTCTTTCCGCGAATGGAGCTGTAGTATTTACTCGGCCTCATAAAGTTAATGGCACTTTCCTTTTCCACGTCTAGGCTATCCATTAATTCAGTCATAAACTCATCTTTGTATTTTAAGGCATCGACAAATCCCAAATCAAAAGCATCGTTGGGGGCGTTTAACATCAAGCTGTCTGCAAATAAGTTCAGCTGGTCTATCGGCGTTCCTTTTGAATCACTGATGTCGCTCATCATTTGATTACTGATGGAGTTGAGCATTTTGAGTGTTTGTTCTTTATTCGCTTCACTCATATCCTCGCGGATAAAAGGTTCCACAGCACTCTTAAATTTATTATTGCCGCCGCGAATCACTTGTACGTCAATATCTAATTTATCCAACATGCCTTTTAAGAACATGACGGATGTTCCTAATCCCTTCCACTCTAAATCGCCTTCGGGGTAAAGGTAAACGCGGTCTGCGGCAGAAGCCAGGTAGTAACCGCCCTGCGAATACATATTGGAATAGGCCAGAATCCATTTTCCCGATTCTTTTTTGAAATCAATCAATGCGTTTCGCAGCTCTTTCAAGCTTCCCAAACCGCCGGGAAACGAGGATAGATCGAGGTAAATTCCTTTGATTTTATCATCTTCAGCAGCATGTTCAATGCTTGCTAAAAGTTCATTTAATCCGGTATTGCCCGCCTGCGAAAAGGGACCGAAGTCCAAATTTTCAAAGGGGTTTTGCTCTGCACGATCTACTATAGCTTGATTTAATTTAAGGTGAAGTACAGTTTTTTCTTTGACTTTCACTTCACTTTTAGATGAGAAACTACCCTCAAGGCTGCTCACGATTCCCACAATGGAAATAAAGAAAATCAGCAGTAAAACACCTCCTGCCACTATAAACCCCAGTGCTGAGGCAAACATATATTTAAAAAATTGTTTCATTGTAATTGTATTTATGAGTGCATACACACCCGATTCATTATTTTACATTTGCAAAAATATAAGGTAGGTGCTTGCGCAACCACCGAAATTACATTAGAGGTTATATTTAATTATGAGTGGAAATCACAGCGTTTTTTTACTGTTGGGAGGGAATTTGGGTCATGTGGAACAAGCGTTTGAGAGGGTTGAGTTTTTGACCCATAAGAAAGTAGGGAAAATTGTGAGTAAAAGTAGCATTTACGGATCAAAATCTTGGGGATTTGCGACAGACAATGATTTTTTGAATCGGGTAATTCAAGTTATTTCCCCGCTTGCCCCCGAAGAATTACTGACTTGTATATTGCAAATGGAAAAAGACTTGGGGCGCAATAGAAATCAGGTTGACGGAGGATATGCATCGCGAACGATAGATATTGATATTTTATTTTTCGATGATAGGGTGTGTGATACCAATTCACTTACAATTCCTCATCCCAAGTTGCATGAGCGCAAGTTTACACTTGAACCGCTCAATGAAATTGCGCCGCAGTACATCCACCCCGTCTTGAAAAAAACCGTGGCCGATCTTTTGCGAGATTGTAAAGACGCTGTACCCGTATGGAAAAAATGAAATATGAATTTATTGCCATTGAAGGTATTATAGGAACGGGTAAAACATCTTTGGTTGAGATGCTTTCTAAAGCGCTTGAGGGGACTCCCGTGCTGGAGCAATTTGATGAAAACCCGTTTTTACCTCTCTTTTATAACGACCCCAAACGATATGCTTTTACATTGGAAACTTCATTCTTAACCGAGCGCTTCCACCAATTGAAAGAAAATCTTTCCTCGGGGCAATTATTTTTACCGTGTATTAGTGATTATATTTTTCAAAAAAGCACCCTGTTTGCCCGAGTTAACTTGAACGACGCAGAGTTTGAACTCTTTAATAAAATGGCGGGTTTTATGACAGATAATTTACCGGTTCCCGAAATTATTCTCTACCTTTACAAAAAACCGGAAAAGGCCAAAGAACAAATTTTAAGCAGAGGGAGACCTTATGAAAAGAATATAGAATTGAGTTATTTACAAGCTATTCATGATTCTTATATGGAGTTTTTTAGGCAGAATTCACACATCAAAACCGTTATTGTGGATACCTCAAACTTGGATTTCGTCAAAAACAAGGCTCATTTTGAATACTTAAAAAATTTGTTATTAGCTGATTACAAAAGAGGAATCACCGGAATTATCCCTGAAATAAACGCCGGGAACTAAAAAAATTACATTTTTGCAAATCAATATCTAATGATATAATTTTGTGCAGCTTTAAATTAGAAAAACACAAAATATTTTATACACAGCAAATTACTTAAACATGAAAGCGAATACTGCAAAGAACGTTTCCCTTATTGCTATTGCTTCACTGGGCGTTATGGCTTGTAACCCCTTGAACAAAATGTCAAAAAAAGCTGAAGAAGTAAACTACAGTGTTACTCCTAACCCTATTGAAATGCATGGCGATAGCGTTGAGATTACTGTAAAGGGAAGTTACCCCGCAAAATACTTCCACAAAAAAGCGGTGGTTGATATAAAACCGGCTTTTTATGCCGACGGAAATAATGTTTTAGACTTTGAAACCATCACTCTGGTAGGTCAAGATGCCGAAGGAGAAGGGAGAAAAGTAAATTACGATAAAGGAGGTTCTTTTACTTACGTAACTAAAGTACCTTACCAAAGCGAAATTCAGTACGGTGAAGTGAAAGCCAAGGTAATTGGTAAATTCAAGTCTAAAGAAAAGGAATTAACTGAAGTAAAAGTAGCTGACGGCACAATTATTACGCCCAACTTGGTGCATCCCGATGATAAACCTATTTTGGGCAGTGATCAGTTTAAAAGAATTACTACTGATGTGCACAAAAGTGAAATTCATTACTTAATCAATAGTGCTTATGTGCGCCCCGCTGAATTGCGCGACAGCGACATCAAAGAACTTTTTGACGCGATTAAAGAAAAAGCTAAAGATGAAAAGTACAGTTTTAAAAAGTTAGATGTAAGCGCTTACGCTTCTCCCGACGGTGAAATTTCTTTTAATGAGAACTTAGCTGATGATCGCGCTAAATCTGCCGGTGACGCGGTGAAACGTCAGTTAAACAGAAGCAGGGTGAAAATCGAAAATGAAAGTCATTTCATGAATCTTGTGGGTAAAGGTGAAGATTGGAGTGGTTTCAAGGCTGCTATGCAAGCTTCAGATATTGAAGATAAAAATTTGATTATTCGCGTACTGGAAATGTATGACGACAAACAAAAACGCGAGGAAGAAATTAAAAATTTGGCCGAGACTTATGAAGTTTTGAAAGATAAAATTCTTCCGAATTTGAGAAGATCACAACTTGCTTTATCGGTGGATAAAGTGGGCAAAACCGATGAGCAAATTGCTTCATTGGCCGCTGAAAGCCCCTCCGATTTAAATATTGAAGAGTTGCTCTATTCCGCTACTTTAACGGATGATATGAATGCTAAATTTGATATTTATCAAAGTGCCGTTAAAGTGTATCCCGAAGACTGGAGAGGCTATAACAACTCAGGCTATATCAAATTGATGCAAAATGACTTGCAAGCTGCCAAAAATCACTTTGGTCAGGCTGAGGCGAAATCTCAAGGCAATCCTGTTATTATGAATAACTTGGGCGTTGTAGCTCGTTTGGAAGGCAATCGTGCAAAAGCTGCCGAGTATTACGGTAAAGCAAGCGGTGCAGGAGATGAGGTGAATTACAACAAAGGGATTCTAAACATCTTAGGTGGTGATTATGCTGCTGCAACTTCAAACCTGTCGGGCTTTAAAACGTTAAATAGCGCCTTAGCTCAATTATTGAATGGCCAAAACGATCAAGCACTTAAAACGATTGATGCAAGTGATGATAAAACCGCAGCCAAAGCCTATTACTTAAAGGCAATAGCCGGTGCACGATCTAACAATAAAGAGTTGATGATGAATAATTTGAAAACCGCAGTGAGTAAAGATCCCGCGATGAAAAATCGCGCGAAAAAAGATGCTGAGTTTTTGAATTTTGATTTGTCCACACTTTAAGAATCGCGAAAAGAAAAAACATGAGGGCGAAATAGCATATATTTCGCCCTTTTTGTTTTATTTTGTCACCATGAAAAGCACGGTTCTATTTTCGTTTATTTTGCTTGTGGTGTCAAGCATGTTTTCTTGTTCAACTCAATGTTACAATTGCAGAAAATATGTTTCTATTGAAGTGGATGGTGAAGTGATTGAAACCGATAACTATTTTGAAGAAAACACATGTGAAGAGAAGCGCAAAGAATCTTTAGAGCTTGAGGATTTTGTGTGCTCAACGCAACGTTGATTTGACCGGTATTGAGAAACAAAGTATATTTGCGAACTAAATAAGAAATTATCATGATAAAGTCATTACTAATCTTTTGTGCAGCTGCCGCTGTATTCACGCTAAGTTCTTGTGAGTCTTGTGTTACTTGCACTTCTATGAGTTCAGATCCGAGTTTTGATGAGTCCGTTCTTCTTGAAGAGGAACTCTGCGGAAGAGGCAAGGTACACGATGATGCGGTTGAGCGATTCGAGCAAGCGGGTTGGAACTGCGAGGAAGAATAAAACAAACAAAGGAATTTTGGAATGCCGATGTGAAAATATCGGCATTTTTTATTGTCGGCCGGGAATTACCGTAGCAGTTTAAAAAACTCATATATCAAAATACCGGCACTTACCGATACATTTAATGAGTGTTTGGTTCCCCTTTGCTCAATTTCAATGACGCTGTCGCATAAGTCAATACACTCTTGACTTACGCCAAAAACTTCATTACCCAAAATAAGGGCAAACCGCTCACCCTTCAATTGATTAACTTCAAACGAATTTAAACTGTCCTCGGCTTGTTCGCCGGCGGTAATAAAATACCCCGCACTTTTGAGTTGTTTTACCGCATCCTCAGTGTGCTCAAAATATTTCCAATCCACCGTTTCTTCTGCCCCGATAGCCGTTTTGGTGATTTCTCTTGCCGGCGGCACAGCCGTAATCCCGCACAGTACAATTTGTTCAACAGCAAAAGCATCGGCGGTTCTGAATATACTGCCTACATTATGCAAGCTGCGTACATTATCTAAAACCACCGTCAGGGGTAGTTTTTCAGCCTTTTTAAACTCCTCAGGTGTCAACCTTTGAAGTTCCTCGGTTTTTAATTTTTTGTTCATAACTATTGAAAAAACACGAATGCTACACTCGGTAGAAAAAAACAGCCGCACTACATTCGTAACTGCAAACTTAAACCTCAAACAGCTTTGGCCAAATCAAAATCTTCCTCTTCTGAAACGCCTTTGATGCGACAGTACAACGGACTGAAAGCAAAGCATCCCGATGCAATATTATTATTTCGTGTGGGAGATTTTTATGAGGTTTTTGGTAAAGATGCCGTAACGGCCGCCGGTATTTTGGGCATAACGCTTACCAAACGCAAAAACGGAGCAGCCTCTCATGTGGAATTGGCGGGGTTTCCCCATCATTCCTTAGACTCATACTTACCCAAATTAGTCAGAGCCGGCTACAGAGTGGCCATTTGCGATCAACTTGAAGATCCTTCAACAACCAAGAAGTTGGTAAAAAGAGGCATTACGGAGTTGGTGACTCCCGGCGTTTCTTACAATGATAAAACACTGGAAAACAAGCAAAACAACTTTTTGGCCGCCGTTCATATTACCGCTGATCATCACGGTGCGGCATTTTTGGATATTTCAACCGGCGAGTTTATGTGCGCGCGCGGGTCCATTGATTATGTTGATAAACTTTTACAAAGCCTGAGCCCTAAGGAAGTGCTGGTGGAGCGAAAAAACATTCAGCAATTTGAAGAGTATTACGGCAAAAACCACCACACTTATCACCTTGAAGATTGGGCTTTTCGATTTGATTTTGCTTATGATCAACTCACTGAGCATTTTGGCACGGCGAACCTGAAGGGTTTTGGTATTGAAAACGAAACCGAAGGTATTATCGCGGCGGGAGCCTGCCTGCAATATTTAAAAGAAACCGAACATAATGATACGGCTCACATCACCGCCGTAAACCGCATTGATAAAGACAGCTATGTTTGGTTAGATCGGTTTACGATTCGAAATTTGGAGCTGTTTTATTCACCCAATGAAGGTGCTAAAACACTTTTCGACTTATTGAACCAAACCCAAACCCCAATGGGAAGCCGCTTGATGAAACGCTGGTTGGCACTGCCCTTGAAAGATCAAAAGCCCATTGAGGAGCGATTGAGTATGGTTGATTTTTTCTTTCAGAACCGCGATTCAGCCACTGAAATTTCAGAATATCTCAAGTCTGTAGGTGATTTGGAACGGCTTATTTCCAAAGTATCCGTAAAGCGGGTGAATCCCCGAGAAATTGCTCAACTCAAAAAGGCGTTGAACCTTTTGGTTCCGATTAAAAAACAAATAAGAGTATCTAAAAATGAAGCTCTTGAGAAATTGGGCGATCAATTTAATCTATGTGAGGTCATTAAAGAGCAAATAGATCAACAAATTACCGATGAACCTCCCGCCTCATTGGGGAAAGGGCAAGTGATTAAAGAGGGGTTTAATGATGAGCTTGATGAATTGCGCAAGTTGGCATACTCTTCAAAAGATTATTTGCAGCAAATGCAACGTCGCGAGGTAGAAAATACCGGCATTAACTCGCTCAAAATAGGGTTTAATAACGTTTTCGGGTACTATTATGAGGTGCGTAACACCTTTAAAAATCAAGTTCCACAAGAGTGGATTCGAAAACAAACATTGGTGAATGCCGAGCGGTACATCACTGAGGAGCTGAAGGAATACGAATCTAAAATATTGGGTGCCGAAGAAAAAATTCAAGTTCTTGAACAGCGGTTGTTTCATGATTTACTGCTTGAATTGGCAGATTATGTGGCTCCGATTAAACAAAATGCTCAAATTTTGGCCAAACTCGATTGCATTTCCTCTTTCGCCACTACTGCTAAAGAGGGCGATTATCAAAGGCCGGAGTTGAACGACAGTTTGGTAATTGATATTAAAGGGGGCCGCCACCCGGTTATTGAGGCTGAAATGCCTACGGGGGAAGAATATATACCCAATGATATACTGCTGGATAATAACAATTGCCAAGTGATGATGATCACAGGGCCCAATATGGCAGGTAAATCTGCTTTGTTGAGGCAAACGGCATTGATTACGTTAATGGCACAAATAGGCTCGTATGTTCCCGCAACACAGGCGAAAATAGGCTTGGTTGATAAAATTTTTACTCGTGTGGGAGCCTCAGACAATATTTCAATGGGCGAATCTACATTTATGGTAGAAATGAATGAAACAGCCAGTATATTGAATAACTTATCTGAGCGCAGTTTACTTTTATTGGATGAAATCGGTCGGGGAACCAGCACATATGACGGTGTTTCTATTGCATGGGCTATTGCCGAATATATTCACGAACATCCCGCAAAATCAAAAACACTTTTTGCTACACATTATCATGAGCTCAATGAAATGACTGAGTCTTTTCAGCGCATTAAAAACTACAATGTGGCTATCAAAAACGTAGATGATAAAATTATATTTATTCGCAAGTTAGTGCCCGGCGGCAGTAACCACAGTTTTGGAATTCATGTTGCTAAAATGGCAGGTATGCCCGAGCATGTGGTGAAAAATGCCGATGCTATTTTAAAGAAGTTAGAGTCAAGTCGCAATGCCAATCATGAAAAACCGGTTGCTGAGGCAAGGGCGCAAAGTGAAGATTATCAATTGAGCTTTTTTCAATTGGATGATCCTACTTTACTGCAAATTAAAGAACAAATACAAAACACCAATATTGATACGCTTACACCGGTTGAAGCACTGATGAAATTGAATGAAATCAAAAAACTACTGGGCAGGTAAAAAAATCATTTTAGCGCTATTGTTTGTTGCAATTTATATTACCTTTGCAGCCGCATTGCGAAAGTAGCTCAGCTGGTAGAGCATCACCTTGCCAAGGTGAGGGTCGCGGGTTCGAATCCCGTCTTTCGCTCTTTTTTCCTCTCCTTTCGAGAGGTTTTTTTTTATCACGCCAACATTTCCATGTTGGCTTTTGCCCGGGTGGTGGAATTGGTAGACACGCAGGACTTAAAATCCTGTGGCCATCGCGGCCGTGCGGGTTCAAGTCCCGCCCCGGGTACAAAAACCTCTTCATTTTTGAAGAGGTTTTTTTGGTTTGAAAAAGAGTGCTTGAAGAAAAAACAGGCAGGTATGTCTCGAATTTGCCGCGGGATGGTTATTGCGATTTTTCTAAGTTAGCAAATGGAGCCCCGATTATTAATTAGCCTCGATTGTGACTTTCTTTATGGACCTCATATTAATTGATATGCTGAAATTAATAATGCTCAATAAAAACCACATCAAACCTTTTGTACTCAAAATCTCCACTTAATTTAACAGCTTTTTCTCTTGAAGTTTCACTGTTGTTAAGTTTGTAATCCAGTATATAATAAAAAAAGGAAAGTAGTTCTTTATAAGAAAGCCTGAAATCTTTAATAACTACTTCTTTGAGTGCTTTTGAAGCGCTTCCATTTTTTTTTGATTTATATAAAAAGCACGTTTTCATTAATTGGTAAACCTGCCTATAGTGCAAATGTGTGTACTTATTGGATTTTACGTTCGAAAACATTTTTGTCCTAATAAACTCAAATAATTCAAAGTTTGAAGTAATAATCGACGCCACTATTGGCTCGTAAAGGTATTCAATAGTAACGGTTTTCAACATTTCAAAATTACTAAGAGTTGATTCATTTTTGTATAGGGTATGGCTTAAAATTCTCCCGAGTAAAATAGGATGGATTTCATTCTGCATCTCTAATGCAGCTGCAGTGTCAACGGGTTTCCACTCTTTGTTCAGGTTCAGGTAGTGATGTAAATTAGTCAAACAATATTTAAATAGTTTTTGATGTTCATCATGCGGTGCCAATTTTACGAAGGTTTTGTAATAGCCATTTAATGCAGAGTAGTCGACAAAAACTTCAAATACGTATTTATTAAAAAAATAGTCGGCTGACAGGATTAGCCAGTCCCTTTCGGCAAGTTTGACAGACCTTAACAGCAGCCCTACCGAATTGCCGATTACTACCTTTTCATCGTAGGTAAAAGTATCATCACTTAATTCTAGGCTTTTGATAGAGGAGCATAATTGTGGAATTTGTTTCGATATCAAACTAAACCTGCACAATTGTATGATGTAAGTAATCCTCGCATTCTTTCCTAAGCTTTCAAACTGGTAAGAAAGCTTTATTGGATCTAACTTGGCAAATGCTTCATACATCTGTAAATGATTGTCGAAAGCTACTTTTTGAGGGTTAAACGCAGAAAAATGCTCGAATGTATGAAACCCGACGTATTTACTTAAGATATCTAAGGTTGATTTTCTTGGACTGAATTTTTGTTTATCAACATCAAAGAATCGTCTCAAAGTATTATAGTTTAAATACTCTCCTGTCTCCTCTTCTATTAGGCCCGAAAGATATTCGCAATCTCCCCGAGTTGTTATCTCCTTGCCGACCTTAAGTATGATTTGTTCTTTTAATTGGTTTGTCATAATTCAATTGGGGCAGCCCCGTATTAATCAGACAAAATAAAAAATTCGATACAAACATACGAAAAATGATATTATGTTTGCCTTG
>CAJXMT010000039.1 GCA_913056155.1 uncultured Cryomorphaceae bacterium | reverse complement strand
CTTGTTTTGCAATTGAGATCTCGACTCGGTATTGCGAATAATGATACCGGTGGGCTTGTGTTCCAAGCGCACGCCTGTTTCAACTTTATTGACGTTTTGACCTCCGGCGCCTCCCGATCGGAAAGTTTCAAAGGAAATATCATTGGGACTCACCTCAATTTCAATGGTGTCGTCAATTACGGGGTAAACAAATACAGATGCAAAGGAAGTGTGTCGTCGTGCATTGGAGTCAAAAGGTGAAATACGAACTAAACGATGCACGCCGTTTTCACCCTTCAAATACCCGTATGCGTAATCGCCCTGAACTTCAAAAGTAACTGACTTAATACCCGCTTCTTCTCCTTTTTGAAAGTCGAGCTCTTTGACTTTGAAACCCTGTTTTTCTCCGTACATCACGTACATGCGATAAAGCATGGATGCCCAGTCCTGGCTCTCTGTACCGCCCGCTCCCGGATTGATTTCCACTACCGCGTGCAGTTCATCCTCTTTATTGCTCAACATGTTTTTAAACTCCAGATTTTCGAGTTTTTCTAAGCATGTATCGTAAGCTTTTTGAATTTCTTCTTCGGTGCCTTCGCCGGCTTCGTGAAATTCCAAAAGAACTTCCACTTCCTCTGCGGCGGCCTTGGTTTTTTCAAATGATTCAACCCAGCCTTTCAAGCGGTTTAAATCTTTCATGACTATTTGTGCAGCTTTTGGGTCATTCCAAAATTCGGGATCTTGACTTTTGATTTTCAGCTCGTCTATTTCGCGCCGTTTTCCTTCGACGTCAAAGATACCCCCTCAGCGCATCCAGGCGCTTTTCAATCTGCTTCATTTGATCTTTGTGAATCATTTTTGATTGGTTTGTTGTAATGTATTCAATATTTCAGTAATATACTCATTTTCAAAGCCTCTGGAAAGCAGAAGCCTGAATAATTTATTTTTATTTTCGAGCGATAGGGGAAAACCGCCTTTTTCTCGGGCTTTTTTCTCTGCTATATCTCGAAGAGTGTGTTTGTAGTGGTCTTCTTCTATTTGGCTCAGAGCCTCTATGATACATGGCTCGGCTACCTGTTTGGCATAAAGGGCATTTTTGATTTTAATACGCCCCCATTTTTTCAGGTTGAATTTTCCGCGCACAAACGAGTCGGCAAAGCGCTGTTCATTAATAAAGTCATCGCTGATGAGCTCAGCGATGACTTCTTCAATTTCGTCGGGAGTAAGGTCTCGGCCTTGCAAATAGGTACGCACTTCGCTTTGGCAGCGATCTTGGTACGCACAATATTTGGAGGCGGAAAGAATGCCTTCACTCACGGTGTAAAACTTACGCTTTGTGGATTGAGAATGCATAAGAAACGGCGTTTCAACTATTCAAAATCACTTCTTCGTTTTTGGTGTTCAGCAATTTGTACTTCATGAGCGGGTAAGCCGTTCTGGATGTCACCTTGATCCACCTGCCGTATTTTCTGAACCATTTCCACCTGAATTTGATAGGGTTCTGATTAAAATAGGCATGAATAAAGGGGTGTACCTTGACCTCACGTATTTTCTCATTGGCATTGTTAAAGGCCGCATCTAAGGCGTGCTCAATTTCGTCAATAAGCAAAATAGTAGCTTGAACTTCTTGTGTTTCTCCGTCTTTATCCGGTATTTCCTCTGAGGTTTTTATATCCATCTCGGGGCGTACACGTTGACGTGTGATTTGAATCAATCCAAATTTACTGGGGGGCAACACATAATGTTTGGCTCTGTCCTTTGACATTTCTTCGCTCATTTTATTGAACAAGCGTTTCTTGTTTTCAGACTTTTGCATATCAATAAAGTCCACTACAATAATGCCACCCATGTCGCGCAGGCGCAGTTGCCTTGCAATTTCAACGGCCGATTCTAAGTTTGTGCGGAGGGCATTGACTTCTTGCGAATCTTCTTTTTTGGCAGTATTACCGCTGTTTACGTCAATGACGTGGAGAGCCTCAGTATGTTCAACTACTAAATAGGCTCCGCTGGCCATTGTTACGTGTTTACCGAAACCGGCTTTTACTTGGCGCTCAATTCCGTAGTGATCAAAAATATTGCGCTTGCCGGAGTACAACTTTAAAATTTTGGCCTGTTCGGGGGCAATACTTTTGAGGTACGCTTTACTTTCTTCGTAAAGCTCCTTGTCATTGATTACAATACCGTGAAATGAAGCGCTCAATATGTCGCGCAACAGGGCTGAGGTCCTGTCCAGTTCACCCAACACACGCTCACGCGGTTTGGCATTTTTGAGATTGTGGAAGCACTCGTCCCATTTTTGCAGTAATTCCCGCAAATCCCGATCTAAATCGGCAACCTTTTTGTTCTCGGCTACAGTACGCACAATCACCCCGAAGTTTTCGGGTTTAATGGACGTAATAAGCCTTCTTAATCTGTCTTTCTCTTTCCTGTCTTTCACTTTGGAAGACACGGAAATTCTATTAGTAAACGGAACAAGTACCAGATATCGCCCGGCTATGCTTAGTTCGGTGCTGATTCGTGGACCCTTAGTGGAAATGGGCTCTTTAGCTATTTGGATAAGAACTTCCTGACCCGGCTTTAATACGTCTTTAACATTCCCGCTTTTGTCAATATCCGGGAGGAGTTTAACTCCTCGCAAATTTGAAGCATTTGTTTTTTTTGATTTGACGCTATCTAAATATCGGATGAGGTTTTGAACTTGAGGTCCTAAATCAAAGTAATGCAGAAATGCATCTTTTGAGTAACCCACATCCACAAAAGCGGCGTTTAAGCCGGGTACTAATTTTTTTATTTTGCCCAAATAAAGATCGCCAACGGCGAATTCTTTATTGTGCTTTTCTTTGTGTAGCTCTATAAGCTTCTTATCCTCTAAGAGCGCAATTTTCACTTCTTTTTCCGTTACGTTAATTACTAAATCTTTTTTCACGTAACCGGGTTTTGAGGTTAATAATACGCTGAAATATGAAATAAGCGCATCTCGCTTAAGCGAGATGCGCTTAGTGAAAAATTACTTTTTCTTTTTGTGACGATTCTTGCGCAAT
The DNA here is from genome assembly GCA_913056155.1 of uncultured Cryomorphaceae bacterium. Classification (GTDB taxonomy): domain Bacteria; phylum Bacteroidota; class Bacteroidia; order Flavobacteriales_G; family Salibacteraceae; genus Salibacter. The sequence goes on along the minus strand of CAJXMT010000039.1, from coordinate 14,174 downwards.
CTTTTCTTGCGTTTGTGCGTCGCCATTTTGTGTCTTTTACGTTTTTTACCGCTTGGCATATCGTTATTATTTTAATAGTTGTTGAATAAAATTATTTCCTTGTGTCATCAGTTCGCTGTTATCCTCGGCATTGTTGGTTACATAATTCATGCTTTCTAATGCTTTTGCTGTATCTTCAACTGCCAAATGTGAAGCGGCCATCATAAAATGGGCTTCTAAAAAGGAACTGTCTATTTCAATGACATGACTGAATCGCTTCAGTGCTTTTTCATTTTGACCGGTTTGCAACGACATAGCTCCCAACTCCATGTAAACTCTAATGTTATCGGGATTTTGATCGGCAATTTCTCTTAATTTTAAAATTCCCTTCATCGGAGCTTCTTTTTGCGTAAGCGCTATGGCTTCGTCAATTTGAGCGTCAATGTCTTGCCCTTCAGTGTTATCGGAAGTCTCAGACTCCACAGCTAAAGCTTTCGTGGATTCGGGAATAGTTCTTCCAAAAAACAGTGCTGCGCCTAAAGCTGTAGCAATTACTACGACAATGATTTGAAGCGATTTATTTGTCAAAAGATTTTGAGAGTTTATGACATTACTGCCCGTTAAAAACCGAAAAAACCGATTCGCACGAGACGAATCGGCATATTGAGTTTTAAAACGTCAATAAAGTTATTAAGTTACTTCACTTTCACGTTATCTTTAACCTTGTTCACAAAGGTTTTAGACGGCTTGAATGCGGGAATATTGTGCGCCGGAATAATAATGGTCGTGTTTTTTGAAATATTGCGACCTGTTTTTTCTGCTCTTTTCTTTACGATAAAGGAGCCGAAACCTCTCAAATAAACGTTTTCACCTTTGCTTAATGAGTCTTTTACTTTTTCCATAAAAGCCTCTACTGAAGCAAGTACCATTACGCGTTCTACACCTGTTTCATCTGAGATTTCAGCAACCAATTCTGCTTTAGTCATAACTGTAATTCTTTAAGTATTATATGTTTGTACTTCCGTAAATTTCGGTCGGCAAATATACCGGTTAATTTCTTATCTCAAAATAAAAAGATTATAATTTTGACGATTTAGATTCCTGATTCCTACAGTGCAATTGGATACATTTGAAGTGCAGTACAGCCCACCCTACGTTGGTTGGCTTTTGGCTTTTAAACACAAACATATGATGAATAACTTTTCTCAAGATTTATTGGTATGGTACAATGAGAATAAGCGTAACTTGCCTTGGAGAGATACCCAAGATCCTTATAAAATATGGCTTTCAGAGATTATTTTGCAACAAACTCGCGTAGAGCAAGGGCGTGCTTATTACGAAAAGTTTTTGCGCACTTTCAGCAACGTACATGAAATGGCTGAGGCAACGGAAAAGGAGATTTTAAACCTTTGGCAAGGGCTGGGGTACTATTCCCGGGCTCGTAACTTGCACAAAGCTTCAAGGCAAGTTGTTAATGATTACAGAGGAGAATTTCCCGACTCCTTTCAAGAGCTGAAAAAATTGAAGGGCGTTGGTCCTTATACTGCCGCTGCTATAGCTTCTTTTGCATTTGGGGAGCGCGTGCCTGTTGTTGACGGTAATGTTTATCGGTTTTTAGGGCGATATTTGGAATTAGACGAGCCGGTGAATACGCCCAAAGCTTACAAACTGTTTTTTGAGGCGGCGCGGGAATTGATGGAAAGGGTTGATCCCGCTCAATTTAACCAGGCTGTTATGGAGTGCGGGGCTCTCATTTGTAAACCCAAAAATGTACAGTGTATGCTTTGTCCCGTTCAGGAGTCTTGCGGTGCATTCAACGCGGGCCGCGTTGATCAGTATCCCGTGAAACCCGTTAAAACAAAAGTGCAAAATAGGTATTTGTATTATTTTATTGTAGAGGAGGAAAGTTCTGTTTTGCTCAAATTGCGCAATGAAAAAGGGATTTGGCAACATCTGTATGAGTTTCCCTGTATTGAAACCACAAAGCCTCTCTCTTTAGTCGGTTTGACTGATAAAGCTATAGATCAGGATTTTATTCAGAGCCGCAAGTCGGTTCTGACCGAAATAGGGGAAGAGCGCCTTCACAAACTCTCACACCGGAATTTACACGCTCGTTTTTTTCAGGTCACTCAGGCTCAACCTGATCGTGATTCGGTTTTTGTGCCTTACGATGATTTGAAGGAGTACCCCCTGTCGCGATTGATGGATCGCTTTATCGAAGAAGAAAAGCCGCATTATTATGCTCAAAAGTAGGTTTTATTAAAGAGGCTGTAATTCCCGGTTTTGGTCAGAACCACTACCCGATGAAAAAACCAATTGATATTGTGCCGGCAGGCTTTGCTATTTTTGTAACTTTGTTGAATAAATCAATTGTAGATTATGGCAGGAAGTAGTTTAAATAAAGTGATGATTATCGGTAATTTGGGGAAAGACCCCGAAGTAAAACATTTTGAAGGTGATGTAAGTGTTGCTCGTTTGGCAGTGGCTACCGATGAATCTTACAAGAAAAAAGACGGGGAGCTTATAGAGCGTACAGAATGGCACAATGTGGTGATGTGGAGAGGGTTGTCTAAAGTAGCTGAGCGTTACCTCAAAAAAGGTGATAAGGTTTATATTGAGGGGCGTATCAGAACACGAAGTTGGGAGGCTGAAAATAAGGAAATGAGGTATATAACTGAAATTGAAGCTTTGAATATGGTAATGCTTACGCCTAAAAACGCAAGCGGTGCTGCGCCGCCCATGCCTTCTCCTGACAGTGCGTCTCAATCAAGCGGCGAAAACCCGGCTAAAAAAGAAGCGGCAACAAGTTCACCCGCCGGCGGAGGTAATGATGAGGCTGAGGATGATTTGCCGTTTTAACATGTTTGAGAACCCGGTAATACATTGCTGAATTGGAAATTTTTTCGAGTATTTTTTTACATTTTTTTTACGTCGCTCAATTGACGCCGGGAATTGCTATTGCCATTGTTGTACTCCTCGTTTTGCTTTTCATCTCCGGTGTGATTTCGGGATCGGAGGTGGCTTACTTCAGTTTGACCCCGGGAAATATTAGGAGGCTTGAAAAGGAGGGTGGCTCACAAAGTGACGAGATTTTAAGCCTGTGCGGTAAGCCCAAAGAGCTGCTTGCTACAATATTGATCCTTAATAACTTTGTAAATGTATCCATCATTTTACTTTCTTCCCTTTTGGCGCAAAATGTGTTGCAATTTTCAGGGGTAGAGGTTTTTGATTTTTTCCTTTCGGGCAGTGCCATAAATTTTTTGGTGAATGTAGTGGTTATTACGTTTTTAATATTGCTGTTTGGTGAGGTAGTGCCTAAAATATATGCTTCCAATAATGCCCTAAAAGTTGCCAAACTCACGGCTATGCCATTTACGGCCGGCTTAAACATTTTCAAAAAAACAGGAGTGTTGAATTTATTAATTCATTCCACGGGGTTTATTGATAAGTCAATATCGGGAAAATCAGAGGCTATATCCGTTGATGATTTGTCACAGGCACTGGAATTGGCAGATAAGCGAGACATTAACAAGGAGGAGGAGCGCATTTTAAAAGGTATCGTTAAGTTTGGAAATACAGACGTGAAACAGGTGATGACACAGCGATTAGATGTGCTGGCACTCCCTGTAGAAACTCCTTACAGTGAGCTAATTGAGAAATACGTTCATGAGGGGTATTCCCGTATTCCGGTTTATGAGGAGAGTTTTGATAATATAAAAGGAATTTTGTTTTTGAAGGATTTGCTGCCTTACATCAATGAAAAAGCTGACTTTGACTGGGTACACTTGTTACGAGAACCTTTTTACGTGCCTGAAAATAAAAAAATTGATGACTTACTTCAGGATTTTCAAGAAAAGAAAATTCATATGGCTGTAGTGGTTGATGAATATGGCGGAAGTTCCGGCATAATAACGTTGGATGATGTAATTGAAGAAATTGTGGGTGATATTTCCGATGAGTTTGATGTAGACGACGACATTATGTATTCGAAGGCCGACAGTAAAAATTATATTTTCAAAGGAAAAACAGCTCTTAATGATGTTTATCGTGTATTGGATATTGACGGTGAAAATTTTGAGAGCGAAAAAGGAGAGGCAGATACACTTGCGGGTTTTATTCTGGAATTGACAGGGAAAATGCCCAAGAAAAACGATAAAGTAAAATTTGACCGGTATCTGTTTACGGTTGAGTCCGCAGATTCTCGACGGGTAAAACAAATAAAAGTGACTATTTTGGACGAAAAGCCGTATAACTCAAAAGATACCACGAGTGGTATAACCGCTGCGCTGTTGATTTTTGCCTCACTGTTTTTGAGTTCGTGCAGTGATGATTATACGCCCAAACCGCGCGGCTACCACCGCATCGAGTTTGCGGAGCCCCGTTACGTGAAACTGGAAAAAGATTGTCCGTTTGTATTTGAACGTTCTGTTCATACAGAGTTTGATTATTCACGTATAGATCAAAATCGCTACCCCTGCCGCTTTAATTTGTATTACCCCAACTTAGACGCCAAATTGTACTTTACTTATTTTGGTGAATCTGTGCAAGACAGCTTGGTCAAATACACTGAGGACAGCAGAGAGTTAGTGAAAAAGCATATTGTAAAGGCGCGTGATATTGAAGAGGTTTTTCTCAGTAATGATCGCGATCTTGTTTACGGTATTACTTTCGATTTTAAGGGGAGTACCGCTACCAATTACCAGTTTTTTGTAACCGATAGTGTTAACCATTACCTGCACGCATCGTTGTATTTTGAGTTTAAACCCAATCCCGATTCAATTGCACCTGCCGAGGATTATCTCCAAAGGGATATCGAACATCTATTGCAAAGCTTTAAATGGAGAGTGGAGTAAAGCAGTTGGACTTTACAGGAAATCGAAAATATTGGGAAACGTAAATGGAAAACTTTTGAGACCGCGCTCCAACAGGTCATTAATCAATCCTTTGTTTTCTTCAGAGCCATTTTTCTCATTTCTTGATTCTTTGTTCTTTTTTTCAGTGAGAAATTCAACGTTGCTGCTGGAATCGGCTTGTGAAGCGATGTGGCGATATGAAAAATAAATGTTGTCGGTAACCGGCTCTGATTGATATGCAGCATTAGAACTGCGAGAAAAGAAACCTGCTAAAGACACTGAAAATACAATCAGTGAGAATAAAAAATAATAGGTGAGTTTCTTTTTTTCCATAATTTGAGTACAAAAGTATATTGAGTTGTTCAACTACAAGTTTGAAAACGAAAAATTAACATGATTGTTCGTTTTCAAACAGCGAGAACATCGCGTCGGGAACATGTATAATCGCTTACCTTTGCACCCGTTTTACAAAATTATGGCACAAGCACAACAGGGCGACGATATGTCGTTTTTGCAACATTTGGAAGCGCTGCGCTGGCATTTAGTGCGCGGTTTAGGAGCGGTCATTTTGCTGGCTGTAGTTATATTTCTCAATAAGTCATTGGTTTTTGACGGTATTATCTTTGCTCCGAAACGAGCAGATTTTCTCACATTTAGAGTATTGTGCGAATTCTCAGGGGTATTGCACAACTATTTGCCATTCATGTTTTCCACTCCCGATGTTTTGTGCATTGGTCAAGATATTCCCAAGTTGCAAAACATTAGTATGACGGGACAGTTTACGTCCCACATTATGGTGTCGCTTTTGGGAGGTGTTGTATTGGCATTTCCCTATATTTTGTGGGAGGTGTGGCGCTTTGTAAAACCGGGGCTTCACCCGAACGAGCGCAACATGGCACGCGGACTCATATTTTTTGCCTCCTTTTTGTTTTTCGGGGGTGTGCTCTTTGGTTATTTCGTGATTTCACCGCTTTCCATTAATTTTTTATCTACCTACAGCGTGAGTGCCGAGGTGGAAACCATTCCCACATTACGTACTTACATCACCACCGTAACTACTGTTGTGGTAGCTTGCGGTTTTTTGTTTGAATTGCCCGTGTTGGTTTATTTCTTGACCAAAACAGGTTTGATTACGCCGGCGTTTTTACGACAGTACAGGCGTCATTTTATCGTAATCGCCTTAGTGCTTTCTGCCATTATTACACCGCCCGATGTATTTAGTCAACTGTTGGTATGCTTTCCGTTGGCAATTTTGTATGAAGTGAGCATTTTACTCTCGGCTTATATTGTGCGCAAAGAAAAAAAGAGAGAAGAAACTGCCTAAATTAGAATCAGTCAATGCTTTATGTTAGAGCCCTGCATATTATTTTCATGGTCACCTGGTTCGCCGGGTTGTTCTACATTGTAAGGCTTTTCATTTACCACACTGAGGCAGAAGAGGAGTACGGCAAGAGTGATCAAACCACGGCCGATCAAACCAAACGCAACGTGCTTGTCAACCAATACAAATTGATGCAAAAACGCTTGTGGTACGGCATCACTTGGCCCGGCGGCATACTCACCACAATATTCGGGTTTTGGTTGTTGATTAAAATGGATTTGTGGTCTGCTACTTACATGCACGTTAAATTCACTTTTATTTTTTTATTGATATTGTACCATCTCAGTTGCCAGTATATTTACAATCTGTTACGGCGCGACAAGGTCAAATACACTGCAAACGCCCTTCGCGTTTGGAATGAAGTGGCCACCCTGTTTTTGGTCGCCATTGTGTTTGTGGTAGTACTCAAAAATGCATTGAATTGGATCTACGGCGTTTTAGGGTTAGTGGCATTTGCAGTGCTTCTTATGACCGCCATAAAGCTCTATAAAAAAATGAGGGAAAAGGGGTGAAACAATTGAGCGTATTACTTGTAATAGATGCATATTTTCTCTTGACTTACTTTTAACATAATGATATGAAATCACCCTATCTGGTACTGTTTTTTCTCCTTTTGTTTTTTTTCCTCGTTGATTTATATTTGGGCAGGGCGGTAAAAACGCTTTGGTTAGATTTATACGGAGATCAAACAGCACGATATGCCGTATGGCTTCATTGGCTCATATTTACCTGCACAGCGGCCGCCTACTTATTTGCCTTTAGCGGAATTTTTCAATTCAAGAATCATGAGAACTATCGCTTTTTTTACTTTTTGTTTGGATTAACGCTGTTGTTTTACATCCCTAAGTTTCTTTTTGGCCTTTTCATGTTATTCGATGACGCGTGGTGGATCATACGTAAACTTTATTATCAGTTAGGTTTCTCTTCTCGGTCAGAGCCCTTTCGTGCGGACCGTCTTAAATTTTTGTACCGTTTTGGAGCTGTAGCCGCGGCCATGCCGTTTGCTGCAATGGCATACGGGATGTTGAAAGGCCGGTGGGATTTCAGAGTCATAAATGAGACCATAGCTTCGTCCAAAATACCGGCAGAATTTGACGGATTTAAAGTGGTTCAATTTTCTGATGCTCACTTGGGCAGTTTTTTCAAAAACTACAAGCCCGTTGAGGCGGCTCTGAAAATTATTAATGATTTGAAGCCCGATGTCATTTTATTCACCGGCGATTTAGTGAACAATTATGCGGCTGAAGCGGAACAATGGATTCCATATTTTAAAAAGCTCAAAGCCAAACACGGTAAATTTTCGGTTTTGGGAAATCATGACTATGGCGGTTACGGGCAGTACGAATCTCCCGACGGCAAAGAGAAAAACTTCAATCGCCTTGTTGAAATTCACGGCGAAATGGATTTTAAACTATTGCGAAATGAAAATGTACAAATCACGAAAGGCGGCGCTTTTTTCGATTTAATAGGTGTTGAAAATTGGGGCGTGAAGCCGTTTCCGCAGCTCGGTGATGTCGATCAAGCCAAAAAAGGGACTTCAAAATCAGCGTTTAAAATACTGATGTCTCATGATCCTTCACATTGGGATGCTGAAATTTTGCCCCTTCACAAAGAGATGGATCTCACGTTGAGCGGCCACACTCACGGAGCTCAATTTGGTGTGGAATTGGGGAATATAAAGTGGAGCCCCGTTAAATATAAGTACAAGCGTTGGGGCGGCATGTATGCCGTTGGCAAGCAAAAGCTGTACGTCAATCGCGGTTTTGGTTATATCGGCTTTCCGGGCCGGGTAGGAATGCCGCCTGAAATCACGTGCTTTACACTCAAGGCCGAGTAAACCGTACTATTCTAGAAAGTTGCGGTAGTGCTCGTAATTTTTGAAAATGCTGCGCACGTAGTTGTAGGGTTCTCGGCCTCTGCAATATCCGTGGCGTACCACTTCATCGCGGTAATATTCCGGATTACTTTTCAGTACAATCATTTTCTCCACATTGTCAATCCAAACATCGGGATTTAAGTCGTGTTTTTCCGCTAATCGGCGGGCGTCTTGAACGTGACCGATGCCTACGTTGTAAGAGGCCAACGTAAATTTAATAACCTCTTGCGAGTCCGGAATTTGGATTTCCTTTTGCCAATAATCCCGCAGCTTACTGATGTATTGCGTACCGGCATACACGTTTGACTCAGGAATAATCAGTTGGTTGGAATCAATTCCGTATTGTGAAGCCGTTGCCGGCATGAGCTGCATAAGGCCCAAAGCACCCGCCCAAGAGCGAACTGAGGGGTCAAAATTACTTTCCTGCTTGACTAATGAGGCAATGAGTGACCAATCCCAGCCTATGCTTTCGGCATACTTTTTAAACACTTCATCAAAGGGAGAGATGCGGCCGCCGCCTTTTAAATTGTAAACGCCCGCCACTTTTTGTCCTGCCTTTTGCGTCCACTTAAAGTACTTATTGTAGATGTAAGCATAATCTGATGAGCCTCGCGCTCCCTTGATCCAGGCATTGATTGTGTCTTGTAATCGCTTTCCGTTTTGGGGAAGTACCCAGGCGATATTTTGACTGAAGGAAACGGGCGTACGAATATCAATTTTGGGATGAAAAGTTTGGAAAAAGTTAGCGATATTTTCATCTTCAATGGAATACTCAATGCTGTCGGAGGTAATTAATGCCATCAAACTGTCGCAATCCAAATAATCGGGCAGCAGCACCACGTTAATGGAGTCGCCTATTTCATCTTGAATATTGAGAATTCTGTCGTGAAAGGAAGATCCTTTTCGAACATGAACCGTTTTGCCTGCCAACTCTTTTGGCTCTTGAATTAAGTTTTTATCGATTTGATCGCGAGTCATACGGCGGTAGCCCTCAGGCAGTTTTTGCAACAAAACTTGGCGTGTGCTGAGGTGTGGATCTGAAAACAAAAAGCGTTCTTTACGGGATTGGGTAACCGTAAAGTTGGCGGCTCCCACCTTGCCATAGCCAGACTCTAAACTGTCGAGAATGGCGGTTGTATTGTCTATTACGGTAATTTCCAAATCTACCTCTAAGTACTTGGCAAACAAGTCCAAAAGCTCGTATTCATATCCCATTGGGATGCCTTTGTAAATGAAATAACCGGTGGCGCTGTTATCGGTAAGGGCGTGAAGTTTCCCTGATTCTAAGATTTCATTCAAGGCATCGGGCTGTTGATCCTCACCGTCAGCTTTGCTCTTTTGAACCGGTTTGGAGTCATCGCAGGAGGCTGTAAAAAGGAGTAAAAAAATTATGCCGAGAGCTTTACAGCTGCGTAAAAGAGAATGAATGTCAACACTATACCTAATAATACTTTCCATGTTCCTTTAAATAATGCAGGGTTTTTCTTAATGTCTTTCCTATAGGCTAAAGCCATAAAGATAGCGAATAATAATAAAACGATCGCCGCAAATATCAATTGATTGTCGCTCAGTGCCATTTTTGATGTTTAATACGTGTTGGTTGCCATAATGTGATGATTGATCAGAGAGGTTATAAAAATTTGTTGTCGGTTTTTATCTTTAGGCAGGGGGAAATTTGAAGACGCAGCCTTAGGTGCGACTAAAAATTTTAACACAGCATAAAGTGAAAAGGGCGTCAAATTCATAAGCTTTTCTATGGGTCGGCACACCGGCCAATAAGGTTCAAATATACGTATAATTTCACGAAATATACGGGGTAAACGCCGGGGCTGTTTAATTGTTTGTATGGAAAGGGGTTGTGGGTGGGGTATGTAGTGGGATGGATTGTGAGTTTTCGTTTTTAGCGTTATGTTTGCTTTTAATAATGGATAAAGATTTAGCTTATTACGTACATTGCTTTACTCACTTAAAAAGGGATAACAAAAACGGGGGCGCACCGCACAAGCCTATTTTGCTTTTGAGTATTATCAGGCTGTTTGAATCCGGGGTTTTTAAGAGCAATGAAATTTCCATTTCACCGGATTTGGTATCGGCTTTCAAGTCAAGTTGGACTAAATTAGTGATAACAACTCATCATCCCATATTTGCTTTGCCCTTTTATCACATGCGGTCAGAACCCTTTTGGCAATTGATTGCCGCACCGGGCTGTGAAATGTGGATTGAGTCTAAAGGTACAATGAGAACATTCGGAAATTTAAAAACAGCCGTTGAATTTGCAAGAATAGATCAAGAGTTAACCGAATTGCTTACTCAACCCGAAACGCGTAATGTTTTAAAAGTATCTGTTCTCGATAAGTATTTTAAGGAAACAAAGAGTAATTATGGTGATTTTAATGCCGAAGGATTACCTGATAGTTCCATTCTGTACGAGTCTTCAGAAGAGTACAAAAGAAAAATTGTGGAACTGAAGAAAAGAGTTGATGAAAATACTTTTCAAGAAGAGGTTTTTATCCGCAGTGGATTATTTAAAAGGGAAATACCTAAAATTTACGACAATACCTGCGCAATTTCGGGTTTGCGTATCGATGCAACTTCAAATATATCTATGGTGGATGCGTGTCATATCGTTCCTTTTTCTGAGGGTTACGATGATACTTTAGTTAACGGTATATCACTGTGTCCCACTCTTCATAGAGCTTTTGATCGCGGTTTGATTGCGCTTTCCGGCAAATACGAAGTGCTTATAAATCATAATTTTGTAGAGAATTCCTCTGTATATAATTTATCGCAATTTGCCGGAAAAGAGATTTTTTTACCGGATAATTCCAAGTATTATCCGGCAGCGGAAAACTTGCGAAACTATCGTCGTAGATTTGGTTTTTGAATAATATCCGGATTGGAATTATTGAAAGGTATTTCTTGTTTAAAACGTTGTTTTTGATTTTGTTGTGAGTAGTCTCAACTAGAAGTAAAACATCAAATAAACGACACCTTGTAAACTGCTCAGTCCAACATTCAATTCCCGCTTTGAATATCGTTATCGTCGCTATTCTCATTTTTAAATAATGATGTTTGTGCTTTTTACTGTAATATTCAGAATTTTCCCTCAAAAAAAAAGCGCTGCCTCATCATGAAGCAGCGCTTGGTAGTGGTTACATTAACTATAAAAAAACCACGAAAATAGGGTTGATTAAAAGTAAAACATGAGTACTACTGCGCCGTTGAAGTTGCCTGTGTTTAAGTTTACACTGCTGCGGCCGGCATTAAATTCAGTATCTTCAAGCACTGCACCTGTTGTGCCTTCGTTAGGGTCAAAATATTCCGTGATGCTGCGCGCTTCAGATTGACGTTGATACATCACATTGAAACCAAACTCCGCACCGATTGAAATGCGGGGTGCAAAATAGTACTCAATACCTACAAAGGGTCTCACGCCCGCACCAAAAGTGCTGCCTCCTTCATTGGATACGATGCGCTCTCCTTGAGGAGAGGCCGTACCGGCAAAAAAGTTGTTGGTTGTTGTGGGCGCTTGATTCCCTATGCTGAAATCGTTACCATATTCGTAGTTAGATTGGTTGCGTTGCCATGAGAACATCACATCTGCACCAAATATTCCCTGAATGCGACCTTTTCCTTTGCGCACTTCATAACCGGCACCAAAGGTGTAGCGGTGATTGCGTTGATTGAGGACGTCTGTTACCAGTGAATCGGGAGAGTTTTGCGTATCGTCAAATACGTAATTAGATGTTGAACTGTACGTAGAGGTTACGCCAACGTGTGCTCGAACAGCAGTTGAGCCGGTGAGCATATACTTTCCAAAGATCGCGTTGTTGCCCAACACGTAATTGCCTTGCGAAAAGTTGGTGTTTGCTCCTAAGTAAGATACGAGAGGAACTACATTAAAGCCCAGCCCAAACTCACCTGAAGCGGGCAATATTTCATTGCCTGTATCGGTTGTTTCAGCTTCTTGCGCCATAGCGCCGGTAGCAAACACGGCTGCACAAAAAGCTGCTATCATTGTTTTTTTCAAAATATTCTGTTTTTGAGTATTAGTAATCGGGTATGAATACCTTGTTAGTTTCTTCTCAGATATGTAAAGTCTTCTTCTTTAATGTCTTCGGTGAATACTTGTACGTTTCTCTGGTTCATGTAATAAATCTTGGGTCCGGTTACAAATTCGCCGTCTTCCAAATAGGTAGAGGCCGTTTCAAACGTTACTCCGCGCACTTGAATATTGTCAGAACCGTTGGTGGGAAGTACGGGGATTTGTACAACGTACTCACCGGCAGCGTTTGTCGTGGTTCTGTAGGTTTCTCCGTTGCCGTTGTTGGTTCTGAAAGAAAGTACAACATTGGCCGGTATAGGCTCGTTTCGCGGTGTTATGCCGGTAATTTCAAACGTGGCACCCGTGCCGCCGCTAATGGTTACTACATCTCCAATAGTGTAGTCTTCACCACTTTGATTAACGGTTACTTGCGTCACTTTTCCTTCGGTGATTTCGGTGATTTCAACGCTTCCCATGTTGTTGCCTCCCATTACGGTGACTATATCGCCAATCGCATATCCGGTTCCGCGAGCAAAGGCGGGAATCACAAAATCGGTAATGGCATTGTTATTCGCTGCATCAACTGCGGTTACTCGAATTTGCAAACCCGTTCCGTTTCCGGTGGTTGTGGTGCTGTAAGTGGAGTTGATAAAATAGTTTTCGCCGGGATTGTCGATTGTTCCGTCAAAAACTTGGCCTATTGTTTCGGCCTGTATGTTTACGGTCATTCCCGTTCCCGTGCCGCCTGATACCGCAATGTCGGTTCCGTTTGTGTAGCCGGCACCTCCGGTAAGCAAAGTGTCATTGCCGTTTCCTGTAATTTGGTTTTGATTTCCAACATTTGAAATGCCGGTTACTTCTCCAACGTTGTCATTGATTTGTGCTTCAACCGTTCCTTTAATGGTGGCTCGGTTCACAAAATCATTACCTTCCATAGTGTAGGTAAAGTCGCGAATTTGCGATTGCCCCTCTACTATAGAGATGTTCATTGTATTGCGTGAGAATACCTTTCGAGCTGTTGTGGTTTCTTGAAAGCCTTCGTCGTTGGTTGTGATGATCGTAGCATCAAACTCGAAAGCGTCAAAAACAACCTGCGCATTAATGGGGTTTTTACGCGCCGGTAAAGAAACGGTGTAGCGCCCTTCAGCATCTACCTCGGCACGCACGGTAACTTTATCGTATTGGTAAGAGTTGTCCGGCTTCGGGTCTAAATCTCTGCCGTCGATAATAAAGGTGATGCCTGTACCGGCCGGAATAGCCTGCGGCTCAATGGATGTGGCATCTAAATTTGCTGTGATTCTGCCTCCCACAGTGGAGGTGCCGGGTTGCACGGGGGATTGCTCATCGTCATTTGAGCAAGATGAAAAGGCCAGTGCTATTGCGGCCATAGACATGAATCCTAAAACTGTTTTGTTCATAACGTTAAATTAATAATTTGAATTGTGGTTTTAAATGCTGCAAAATTAAATTCCACATACCGTTAAGGTTTATTCACTCAAGTAACACATGTGATATAATCATTAAAGTGTTGATTGTGTAATATTTAAATATTGCTCAGAACCGAAATCAAGATTAGCGACTAACAAAATACGAGTTTTAAATTCGATATTATGCATCTAAAGTGAAAATACAACATAATTTTTTTGTCAATTTCTGATTTTAAGAGGTTTAAAAGCTGATGTAATCTTTTTAATCTACACGGAAAAGTGTTGAAAGTGATTTTTGAGTTGCTAAACGGCTGATATGGGCATTTAGAAGCTCTCAACCCGCACACAGTTTGTTTTACTGATTATAAGCACTGATTTACAGTGATGTGTAATGCTAATGAGGGGTGTAACAGTAGTGGGTTTTCGAATTTGCGTTTTTCTTAAAATCGATGAAGGATACCCGAATTACTTCACCATAGCGCAGGGGGTGACCGGTAAAACGTGATTTTAAAAGCGCCGTGCAGGTCTAACGCGATAATTTGAGTTTTTGTTGTTGTATATGACGTTGCCTGACGCCCAGCTCACACCTTGCGCGCTAATGTTGTTATTTTCG
>CAJXMT010000038.1 GCA_913056155.1 uncultured Cryomorphaceae bacterium | reverse complement strand
TGGTGTAATTTTGGAAGTGATTGAGTTGACCACTCGTGCGGTCATCTTGCGGTAGGTTTTGTGAGCGGTCCTCCCAGGTGCCAACGCCGCTGTTATGGGTATATTTGTAAAAGGAGTTGTACCGGTTGAGGTTGTTATCGGTATCAATGGGTTTGCCGCTGCCGGGTGTGTTGGCGTAAACGTATAGTATGTTTTCATTGCCGGGCGGCGATATTAATCGAGCTCTTTGATGTGTTGAGGCAAAAACAGAGTCTGTAATGTTGATCCAGTTTAATCCGTCTTCACTTCTGAAAATGCCTGAATTATTTGCGTCACTTGAAATATGAGCGTAAAAAACGCCGTTGGCCGCAGCATGTATGTTTGTCCAACTCACGTTAAAGCCTCCCGGTTCCAAAACGGTTTTCCAAGTTTCGCCGCCGTCATTACTTCTCACAATGGCTTCATTATGGGCTGCCAATACAATGTCACTGTCGTTTCGGGTTGTGTCAACAGCTATATTGAATACAAAAGACCAATTGGTTGAAACGTGGGGTTGGGTTTGGGTGTTGGTGAGGTGAGACCAAGTTTGGCCGCCGTCTGTAGATTTAAATATGCCTTTTCCTCGATAAAGTGCCGATTGGGATTTGCTTGCCGAGTTGCCGCGCTGTTCCCCGGTGCCGTAATACCAAATGTTGGTTTTTCCCGGGCGGTGGTCTTGAACTAAACAGTTTACGGAGGCTATTTCCTCGGGAACTGTTGTGCGTTGCCAGGCTTTTCCGCCGTTAGCGCTGCGCCACATTCCGCCGGATACACCGCCGGCTAAAAGCACATTGGTGTCACTTATATCCACTTTAAATGCTCGTGTTCTGCCGCCTACGTTTAAAGGGCCGGCGGGACTGTAATGCTGACCGCCTGATCTGAAAACGGAACCTGATTTGGGAAGTGTGGCGGCGTAGGCCAGTTCTCGCATCCTGATGCCTTTGGGAATTTCACCCGTTTGCGGATCAATGAGTCTTCTCACTTCGTAAACTTCTCGTCCCTCGGGTGAAGCTTTTTCATCAATAGTATTGCAGCCGGCGGTAATAGCAAGCAACGTACTCCAAATTAAGAGGAATTTGTATCGGGGGTTATATTTTGTCATAATGATATACGGTAATACGTGTTTCCGTTTCGATGAGTTCGGCTTTAAATAAATCGCCTTTGTTGAGTGGCACTTGCCCGGAGTTATCACCGGACCATCCTTTTTCAAAAAACACTTTTATTTGATCCCCGGCGTGAAACTGACCGTGGTAATTGGATCCGGTTTGCACTATTTCTTGAATTTCAATATAGGCTTCACGGCGGCCGGAATTGTTTACGACGTCACTTTCTCTGTCGATTTTTTCCCCGATAAAAACACCCTGAATAAAAGTATTTTGGGGTGCTTCATTCGGAATATCTTTTTCCTCTGAATCTTGATTTCCCACACCCTCGGGGGTTGTGATGCCTTTTGGGCTTGAGCAAAAGGCCGCTGTAAAAGCCATCAAAACAAGAAGGGGAAAAACGTTTTTCATGATGTACAAGTATGTGAGCCTAACCTTGAAAAATGAGTTACTAAGGTTGCGCGAATATAGTATAAATATGCAAAACTAATGCTTTGGAATAATATCACCTTCAATAGGCGTAAGGCCGGTTTTAGCGGCATCAATAGCGTCATAAATCGTTTGCATAATGTCGGTTCTGACACCCATTGAAATCAACTTACGGTTGGCTGCAGACGGATAAATGCGATTGGATAAAAATATGAGAATGACTTCTTCCTCTGGGTCGGCCCACATCATGGTTCCCGTAAAGCCTGTATGGCCAAAGCTGGAATAACTGATGCAATTGCAAGTGGGGCCGCCGTCACTGTCTCTCACGGGTTTGTCAAAACCAATGCCGCGGCGGTTTTCCACATCGGGGTTTTCGCAGTACAGGCAATCGGTGTATTTGTTGATCATATCGGGTGAAAAAACATGAGCGTCTCCGTAATTGCCCGAGCTGATGAGTGTTTGCATGAGTTTGGCCAAATCGGCAGCGTTGCTGAACACGCCCGCGTGGCCGGCTACACCACCCATCATTGCGGCGGCGGGGTCGTGCACATCCCCGTGAATAAGCTGCTTGCGAAAGTGTACATCATATTCGGTAGGAACAATGTTTTCTAAATCGAAAATACCGTTGGGCTTATAGCGCGTGTAACCCATGCCCAGCGGTTTATAGATGTTCTCTGTAGCAAATTTATCGAGTGTTTGACCGCTTATTTTTTCGATTATGCGCTGGGTAAAGAAATAGCCTAAGTCGCTGTAAACATAATCTTTATTTTTGTTTTTGCGCGGGGTTTCCACAATTCTCCTTAAAATAGAATCCGGGTAGTTTTTGTGGATGTAAAAGTTCTCCGCAACACGATGCGGATAGAGTTCACTTTGTGCCATGGAGTACACATCAAATCGGGGAACGCCTCCCGACATGGTTTTTTTGTAAAACGGAATCCAAGAAACCAATCCCGCATGGTGCGTGAGCAAATCTTTGAGCTTGATATCGGCGTACTCTGTATGCTCCGTGAACTCGGGTAAAAGTTCTCCCAAGTTTTGGTCGAGTGAAATTTTGCCTTCTGCGTTTAAAATCATAAGCGAAGCTGTAGTGGCCGCAATTTTTGTCACACTGGCAATGTCGTAAATATCGTTGATTTGCACTTCTCGAGCTCCTTTTTCGTAACGGTGATTGCCAAAGGCTTTGTGGTAAATGACTTTGCCGCTTTTCGCAATGAGTACCTGCGCTCCGGGATAAGCCTGCTCAGTAATGCCATTATTTACCAAGTTGTCAACGGTTTTGAAGTACTCGGGATCCAAACCAACCGCTAACGGGTTGGAAAAGGAAAGCCGTCCTGTGGATTGCGTTTCGATTCCGCTTCCTTCAGTATGTAAATCGTCAATACTCACCGGTAAAATCCCCTTGCTGCTCGAAGCGCCAAAAATCACTTCAGCCGCGTAATGTTGTGCGTATTCAGCTTCCTCGTAGGATACTAAAACGGCAGCGGTTTTTTTGATATCACTCATTTGACTCAAAGCGTAAGGATTGCCGAATAGCACTAAAATCACTTCTTTTTCGGTGCTCAATTCTTCAATAAAATCCAGCGATTCTTTGGTAATTCCAAAATTACCGGCCGGTGTTAATTTGGTTTGGTGAAGTGAGGCAATAATCAAGTTGGCGTCATCAATTTCGGCTCTGATTAATTTGCGCTCAAATGAAGTGGGTTTTTTAGGGCTATGAACGGTTTTTACGCGCTCATACAGTTGAAGACTTTTTTGAAATGTATTTTTTTGGTCAGAACCAAAATAAACATTGGCCACTTTTTTAGATTCTAAATTTTTGAGCGGTAGCAGGTTGTTTTTGTTGTGCACCAACGTTTGCGCTCTTTTGAAAAGTTCGCGATTGAGCAAGTCATGCTCGGGGGCGTGCAATTTTTGAGAAAGACCTCGAGAGCCGAAATCCATGGGAAGGTGGGCACCGGCCGCTTCCCGCGCTTTTAAAATGCGATGCACTTTTTGGTTGAGTTCGTTTTTTAAACTGTCGTTACTTTGAACTTTTTGGGTAATTAATCGCGCGGCTTTGGGCACATCCTCGGGAAATAGCAGTATATCATTTCCCGCTAAAAAAGCTTTTAAATCAGCCTCCCCCGCCTCGTAGTGTTTGGTAATTCCTTTCATGTTGAGGGCATCGGTAAAGATCAAGCCTTCAAATTTCATTTGGTCACGCAGCAGTCCGGTGATGATGCTTCGGCTTAACGTTGCGGGCATGTTAGGGGTGTCATCTAAAGCGGGAATATGCAAATGGGCGCTCATGAGGGCGGGTATTCCGCTGTCAATTAAAGTTTGAAAGGGGTAAAGCTCCGTATTTTTGAGTCGGTTAAGATCGAATGGCAGCTCGGGCAAATCTTTATGAGAATCGGTGTGTGTATCGCCGTGACCGGGAAAATGTTTGGCAACGGGAATAATCCCCGCAGCTGAAAGACCCCGTGAATAAGCTGCCGAGAGGCGTGCAACACGTAATTTATCTTCACCAAATGAACGGCTGTTAATAACGGGGTTGCGCGGGTTGTTATTGACATCGGCAACGGGAGCAAAGTTAACGTGTACGCCCAATTGTTTGAGTTGCTCACCCACGGCTTTTCCCGCCTCAAACACAAGTGAGTCCCGGTCTATGGCGGCCAACGTCATGGCACGCGGAAAGCGCATGGTAGAATCTAGCCGCATTGACAATCCCCACTCGGCATCTTGACCGATAAACAAAGGGGTTCGGGAAACGAATTGCAACGCTTCAGTAATTTGTTTTTGCTTGTGCGGTGTACCTTGAAAAAAGATGAACCCGCCCACGTGGTGCTCTTTGATGAGTGTTTTTAATTCTTCAACGTGAGCGGAGTCACGATTGGAATAGGCGGCCACCATGAATAATTGGCCCACTTTTTCTTCTGTGGTGAGGTTTTGAAGCGTACTGTCTGCCCACGGCGTTTCAGTATTCAAAAAAGCCGGCTTACGACGGAGTTCCGGTTCTGAATAAAAAGAACCGCAAACCAGTAGAATAACAACGGACAAAAGTGTGGCTTTACTCATAAAAGTTCGGCGTGTTTAAGCGGACTAATTTACGTGATTTTACCAAGTGTTGAAAAGGTATTTGATCGAGTTATGAACACAAAAGGGTTATTCGTGTCTCATAATGAATGGCGGGTTGAAAAGTAGATGAATCGGAATACTTATTTCATTCGATAACGATTTGAAAATAAAGGCGTATTTGAAAATTCACCTGACCTAAAGAATAGCAATAGTAATAAGTTCCTCTTTTTATCGGTTGACGCTATTCAGGTTCATTAAGACCGTTTATGCTTCGCTCCTTTTCACTTTCTTGTTTTTCATTGAGTTTGGCTTGCTCAGTATTTAATCGTTCAATAATTTTTTCGTACATATCATCCATTAAGCGAGGTTTTTGGCTATACCAACTAAATGATTCTTTAAACTGCTCGCGCGTGATGTCGTGCTTTTCAAAAACTTCACCGTACAACTGCCGGCCCATCTCTAAACCTGCCTCGGCAGAAGGTTTACCGCCTCTTTGATAAATGGCTTCAACAACTTGTACATCATACAAAACAGCGGTCATTTTTTCTTCGCTTAAAATGTGCTCCGGCGGTTTGGGACGTTCGCGGCGAGTGCATGATAACGTGCAGCCTATCAGTAGTAAAAGAGTTATGGTTCTGATTAAAATCATCTTTTAAACGTTAATCGCATTCCCGATTGTTGAATATTGAGTGTGCCGTTATTCCATACTTGCAGGCCGTTTACAAAAGTACGCTCCACAGAGGTTGAAAAGGTGGTGCCTTCAAACGGACTCCAACCGCATTTGTAAAGCAGGTTTTCCTTTGTCACGGTTTGGGGTTTGTTGGGGTTGATGAGCACTAAATCTGCAAAATAACCTTTTTTGATATAGCCTCGCTTTTCAATATCAAATAGTACGGCGGGATTGTGAGCGGTTTTTTCTACTATTTTTTCCAAAGTGATTTTTCCGCGGCGATTGAGTTCAAATAAAACCTGCAGGGCGTGTTGAACCAGCGGTCCGCCGGAAGGAGCTTTGAAATATGTGTTGTCTTTTTCCTCAAGCGTGTGAGGTGCATGGTCGGTAGCTATAATGTCAATGCGGTCGTCATTTATGGCAGCTAAAATGGCATCGGCATCGCTGCGCTCTTTCACGGCAGGATTCCATTTAATGTGCGTACCTTTTTTGTCGTAATCTTCACGTGAAAACCACAAATGGTGCACGCAAGCCTCAGCGGTAATTTGCTTTTCTTTAAGCGGAATTTTATTGGTAAAAAGGTCAGTTTCCTCAGCCGTGCTGATATGCAAAATATGCAGTCGTGCATTATTTTCGTTGGCGAAATGAATTGCTTTTTCTGAGGAGATGTAACATGCCTCTCTGCTTCTGATATCCGGGTGGTGATGAATGGGAATATCTTCGCCAAAGCGCTTTTTGTACTCTTCAGCCTTTTTCTCAATAACGGGGTCTTCTTCACAATGAGAGGCTATGATTGTTTTGGCCGATGAGAATACTTTTTGCAGCACATCCTCATCGCGAACGGCTAAATCACCCGTTGAGGAACCCATGAAAATTTTGACGCCGCATATATTGGCGGTATCCATTTTTTTGAGTTCGGCGGCATTGTCAATGCCGGCACCCAAATAAAACGAGTAATTCGCCGCTGAAACTCGGGCGGCACGGGCGTATTTTTCTTCCAACAAATCGTTGGTAAGAGCCGGCGGCGAGGTATTGGGCATTTCCATATAGGAGGTGATTCCCCCGGCAACGGCCGCGCGTGATTCTGTTTCAATTTCAGCTTTATGAGTGAGTCCCGGCTCCCTGAAATGCACTTGGTCATCAATCATTCCGGGGATTAAAATCAACCCCTCGGCATCTATGATTTCGTCGGCTTGAAGGTTTTTGGGCAACCGGGTAAATACATCTTCTACATATTGGTTCTGAATAAGAACATGCCCTTTAAACCTCTTGTTTTCGTTTACAATTTCGGCGTTTTTTATGAGTGTTTTCATGCTTTTTATTTTTTTGGTCAGAACCCCAATTGCGGTTGTACGCCCTGTTAAGCTTCGGGTACTTTTTCTAAGTATATACCCGCAGCCGGTCTGAAAATTTCTTCTTTCGAGGTGAGGAAGACGTAAAACACTACTTCATCGGGTAACTTGCGCCGTTCAATTTCTTTGATGATTTCATTTGAGGCACCTACTTCCGTAACGGTTCCATCGGCGTAGGTGAACTTAAATACGGTACAATCGGGAATTTGAACAGCTATGGGCTCTCCGTTTTTTTCGGCCTTGAGATTCAAAGTCCCCTCTTCTTCTAATTCAAGGGATTCGGGTTCTCCGGATACGTCGAATTCCTCTTCCCAAAGGTTGAGCAGGTTGTGTTTAGATTCGGCTCCCTTGAAGCGTTTATCGGCTAATTTTTGATCAAAGTCGGGGTTTTGATTGATAAAAACAAATGCGTATTTCATATTTTCAGTTATTGCTGTTTTTTATTTTGAGTTTCTTTCCAATTTTTAAAATCGGAGTATTGCGGCGGATCAAATTTTGGTGGAGTGGTATGCGGCTCACAGGGCTTTAAACCGCTTTTGCAATCGCCGGGCAGTTTTTGGTACAGCTCAGTGCCTTTGGTTTTCCATGCCAGCATTTCGTCGCTTACTTCTTTCACAACTTTTGCGGGATTTCCCACTACCACGCTTCTTTTGGGGATTCGCTTTTTTGCGGGTACAAAACACAAGGCTCCAATGATACATTCTTTCTCTATAACGGCATCGTCCATCACGACACTGTTCATGCCCACCAAGCAATTTGCCCCTATTTCGGCTCCGTGAATCACCGCTCCGTGTCCAATGTGAGCTCCTTTTTTGAGCCGTACTGTCGTGCCGGGAAACATGTGAATGGTACAGCTTTCCTGAACATTGCAGCCGTCTTCAATAATGATTTTGCCCCAATCGCCGCGAATGGCCGCACCGGGTCCGATGTATACGTCTTTGCCGATGATGACATTTCCCGTTACCGTTGCGTTGGGGTGTACAAAAGCAGTGGGGTGCACGGTGGGTTTAAAGCCGTTAAATTCAAAGATATTGGCCATAAATCAGCGGTTTACGTTTTCTATGATGGTTGCGTAACCTTGACCTACTCCTATGCACATGGTGCAAAGGGCGTATTTTTTACCCGTTTTTTGGAGTTCAATGGCCGCGGTTTGTAAGAGGCGCTGCCCCGACATGCCCAGCGGGTGACCAATGGCAATGGCACCCCCGTTAGGGTTGATTCTGGGGTCGTTATCTTCAAGTCCCATTTTGCGGGTACACGCAAGCACTTGTGCCGAGAAAGCTTCATTGAGTTCTATAATATCCATATCGGCTAATTTCAAACCCGCCTTGTCTAATGCCATTTGTGAGGCGTAAACCGGTCCGATACCCATGATGCGAGGCTCAACGCCGGCTACGCCTGATGATACAATGCGCGCCATGGGTTTTAGGTTGTGTGTTTTGATGCCTTCTTCTGAGGCGATCAGCAGCGCGCCGGCTCCGTCGTTGAGTCCGCTTGCGTTACCGGCGGTTACGGTGCCGTCTTTTTTGAATGCCGGCTTTAATTTACCTAAAATTTCTAGTGATGTTTTGGGTTTGATGAATTCATCTTGATCAAAAATGAGAGGTTCTTGTTTGCGTCGCGGGATTTGGACGGGAACAATTTCTTCTCTTAATCTGCCCGTTTCTTGGGCTTTGGTTGCTTTTTGTTGGGAGTTGAGGGCGAAAACATCTTGATCTTCGCGGTTGATGTTGTATTTTTCAGCCAAGTTTTCGGCCGTGTTACCCATTCCTTCTGTACCGTAGAGTTCTTTCATTTTAGGGTTGATAAATCTCCAGCCGAAGGAGGAATCATGCATTTGGGCGTCGCGTCCGTATGGTTTGCTCACTTTGGAAATTACCCAAGGGCCTCGCGTCATATGTTCTACGCCGCCGGAGATAAAAACATCGCCGTCGCCGTTGCGAATGGCGCGATAGGCATGAACGGCGGCGCTCATACCCGAAGCGCACAAGCGGTTAACGGTTTCGCCGGGAACGGTATGGGGCATGCCGGCGAGGAGTGATGACATGCGCGCTACGTTTCGGTTGTCTTCACCGGCTTGGTTGGCGCATCCGAAAATCACATCTGCCACGGCTGCTTGGTCTAAGTCGGGATTACGGTCTAATAAACTCTTGATGACGTGAGCGGCCAGGTCATCGGTTCTGACCTGGGAGAGTGTTCCGGTAAATGATCCTACAGCGGTTCTGATTCCGTCAATGATATATGCTTCTTTCATAGTATCTATTTGATGTTTTGTTGTGATTATTGATGTTCATCGGGAAGCCAATATTTCCCGGTGTTATATACCGTCCCCTTAAATAGGGCAATGGTTTTTTGTTGTTCGTTGGTGACTTTGACTTCGTAAATACCGGTAGTTTTGCCGCGGTGAAGTTCACTTGCAACAGCCGTCATAATCCCGTTTTGGGGAGAGGGACGCACGTGAGAAATTGATGTTTCAATACTCACGCATTGTGTACCGTGACTGTTTGCGGCAAAGGCCAGAGCGCTATCACATAATGAATAGGAAATTCCGCCGTGTGCAATGCTGAAACCATTGAGCATGTTTGGGGTTACTTTTAATTGAAGCTCACAAGTTCCTTTTTTTATACTTTTGAGTTCCATTCCCAAATGTTTACTGAAAGGGTCATTGTCGTACATTAATTGAAAAACTCGATACGGTTTTGAATCCTTGTCCATACTTTTGACGCTGTTATTTATGTGCAAAATTAAGAATACAAAATCATTGAAGTGGCTTTTTCACTTTTGTCTCCCCGTTTTGCTGAACATGGGGCTGTTACTTTTTGCTTGTAAGCATGTTGATGCACAAGAGCAAATTGGGATTGCACAAAGCAACAACCATGTTACCGAGGGAATACGACTAAATCCGTCGTTCGGGGTTGATGCTAAGCCCTGGTTAGATTTACATTTAGCCGGAGCTTACGGCTATTTCAGTAACAATTACGCCTACTTGGGAAGAAGAGAAGTGAGTTTGTATCACTTGAGTTTTGATAATGATTTTTTGGTGAACTCAGTGGAGGAGCGCAAGTATTTAGACTCTGAAGCGCGAGTTGCAGGCCCCGGCTTTTCCCTGGTAATGGGTAAGTTTTACATCGGCTTTGGTTCTGCTGTTCGCTACATGGCAACAGGGAGAGATGTCCCGCTCTCCATGGCTCAAAATTACTGGTTTGAGTGGCGAGAAGATGACCATATCGGCAAGCAATTTCAAACCGGTGATTTCAGAATCAAGCAAGCCGGCTGGGCGGAATTTAACTTTAGCGGGGGCGGTATTTTGTATGCCAAAGGTAGAAATATGATAACGGGCGGAATTACCGCAAAGTATTTGCGGGGCGGTAATCAAAGCGGCTTTTTGGTGGATAATTTTGATTTTGAAGTGCCGGATGAAAATACGTTTATCGTCAATGATTTTAACGGCACTTACACCACAACTCCTTTTACTACGGGAGGAGGAAATGGAGTGGCTATGGATTTAGGGTTTACCTTCAAAAGAATGATTGATCGTGTAGACGGTTACACACCGCATGTAGTAGAGGCAAACTGCAAAAAAATTGATTACGTATATCGGGTGGGAATCAGTATGGTGGATTTGGGATACCTGCGCTATAGCGCGAACGGCGGCACAGTATTTCGCAATATAAGCGGCGGTAGTGCGCAGTGGGATCGGTTGCAAAACCGCATCATGCTGGATAATTACGATTGGGTCACTCGCGATTTGGATGCGCGTTTTCTCAATAATGCAAATGAAACAGACAATACCGTATCAGCTCGAATGCCATTGGGTATATCATTTCAATACGATTACAATTTAGGGGCCAATAAACAACGCAAAAACCAAAAAAACAATTGGTATATCAATGTTTCCGGGATGTACGGTGTGCCGCAACCCGGCAGTTACGGTGCTGAACGAATGAGTTGGCTGGCGGTAACCCCGCGCTATGAAACCAAGCGGTTTGATTTATCCGTGCCGGTTTCCGTCACAGGTCGCGGTATTCCTCATGTGGGACTGGGGCTTCGTTGGTGGTCTGTAAGTTTGGGTTTCACAAACTTTCTGCCACTGTTGGCTTATCGGGATAATTATCATTTTGGAGGTTATGTGCATTTTAAACACGCCATATTTACATCTAATTCCTGCCGGCGCGGCTTTGTTCCTGATGAGCCGGATTGGGACTCACGAAAATGTACAAATCCCAAAGTACGGTTCCCGAGTTTCAGACGTAAAAAGAGAAAGCAAATGCGCAAAAAGCAAAAGCGGTATTTGAAGTAAGCTAAAAGCCATGATGAAGATGAATCTTCCCTTGCGTTTCCATCCGTTTGGCAATGGAAAGTGCAGTTTTGGAAATCGAAAAGCTTTCCGGTCTTTCGTTTAAAAAAAATAGTCATTTTTGCGCTTTGTAAATCCACCGCCCTTACTATGTATAAAAAAATTTTTAAACCGCTTTTTGATTTCACAGTTAGCCTTATATTGGTTCTGATAATCAGTCCGGTAATACTCGTGCTTACCTTTTTGCTATTTATGGCAAACCGCGGGAAGCCGTTTTTCTTCCAAGATCGCCCGGGCAAGAATGAAAAGAAAATTACAATTATTAAATTCAAGAGCATGAATGATCGCTGCGACAAAAACGGCAATTTACTGCCCGATGCCGAGCGATTGACGAAGGTGGGCGGCCTGGTGCGCAAATACTCACTTGATGAATTGCCGCAGCTTTTTAGTGTGCTCAAAGGAGATATGAGCTTGGTGGGGCCTCGACCGCTGCTTTTCAAGTATTTACCGCTTTATAACGATACGCAACGGCGCCGCCATGATGTAAAACCGGGAATTACGGGCTGGGCTCAAATAAACGGGCGCAACAGTTTGAGTTGGCCCAAAAAATTTCAGCATGACGTTTATTACGTGGAAAACATGAGTTTTGCTTTCGATATAAAAATTTTGTGGCGCACTTTTTATAAAGTCATTAAATCTGAAGGAATTAATCAATCGGCAGGCAGACCTATGAAACCTTTTACCGGTGAAGACTGAGAAATTAATTATTTGCATAAACCGCATGTTAACATGAATATATTACTCAACGGAGTAGGCGGGCCAACACCCAGAAGTATTGCCCGTTCACTCAAACATTACAGCACATTAGAGCATGTCAATATTATCGGTACAGATATTAACCCCGCGGCTTACGGTTTATATGAAAGCGACCTCTATGAAAAAACGTATATCATTCCACGGGCCGGTCAAGCCGGATACCGCAAGGCTATTGAAAAAATCATTCGAGATCATCAAATAGACTTGGCCATTGTAATGCCCGAGTTGGAAGTTGAGGTATGGTCCAAATACGCAACAGCGGGTAATTTACCCGTAAAAACGCTGTTGCCTCAAGAAAATCTCACCTACCTCCTTACAGATAAATCAGCCATGACGGAGGTGATAAAAGATTCAGGGCTAGTGCCGCAATCACTTGTTATAGATCCGCAAAAATACAGCCCAGGTGCGGCAGGTGAAAAACTGGGATATCCGTTTTGGATCAGAGCCGTATCCGGTTCCAGCGGTTTGGGTAGCTTAAAAGTTGAAAACGAAAATGCGCTTAAACACTGGGTTACGATTAATCCCGGTGTAAAAAAATTCATAGCCTCTACATTTTTACCCGGTCGCAACTTGGCTTGTAAAATGTTGTATTGGAAGGGGCGCTTGGTCAGAGCCGCTTGCGCCGAGCGCGTGAATTACATCATGGCTAAAGTGGCGCCGTCGGGAATTACGGGAAATACTTCATTCGGGAGATTGTTGAATGAACCCGGTCTTGTTGCCGAAGCTGAACATGCTATGGAATTATTATTTCAACACGCCGATTCACCAAAACACGGGTTTTTCACTGTAGATTTTAAGGAGGACGCAAACGGTAAACCTTTTATTACTGAAGTCAATGTGAGGCATGTCGCCTTTTCAGTTTGTTTTGCTGCTGCGGGAGCCAATTTCGCTGAGGACACAGTTCAATTATTGACCGGTGAGGATCAATTTGATATGGATTATCGCATGTACGAATTCGAAAAAGACACCATTTTCCTGCGTGACGTAGATGCCGAGCCGATTATAATGAAGGAAAGTGATTTGTTGAATAGCAGATTCAGCGGGAGTTAAGACTCCCCTTCGTACTTATACTCCTTTAAACCGCCCGTGGTTTTGAAATAAGCCTTGAGCGGAAATTGTTCGGCTTTGAGTTCAGTGGGTAGCCAGTATTTGCTGTTTGCCAAAACCAAAATAAAAAGACCTTCGGCATCGCCCGCAGCACAAAAATCGCGTGTGTTTCCACTGTAAAAGGGTACATTATGGCGCAAGTTGAGGTGATCAAAATGGTACTTTACATTGCGAACGGCTACGCCTATTTCACTGATGTATTTGAGTGAATCAGCAGTAAAAACTTGATCCGATTCTATTTTTGCGGGTTGCCGGGCGATCAATTCCACTACATTACCGGCGGGGTCATGAAAATAAACGGCTTGCGCTTCCCAAGCTTTAAAATCTACGATTTTTTTTCCGCGATTGCTTAGGATTTCAGCTCGTTCTTCAACCCATTCAAGCGCTTCATTAATTTGGTTTGAGGGAATATTAAAAGCAAAGTGATAGTAAGCCGGAGTGGTACTTCTTTTAAAAACCACTTCAGACTTTCCGGTTTTGACTATGATATGATTTTCGAATGTTTCAACGGGTAATTCGAGAATATTACCGTAAAAATCACGCTGTTTTTCAAGTTTATCGGTGAGTAATACTATTTTCTCAATGTTCATGATATGCCTTGTTTACATCCAACTCAAAAGTAGTCATTAATTCCGCAGGCAAACTCGAACAACCTCAAAATTTTGCCATAAAAAAAGCCCGAGAATGTCCCGAGCTTATTTATTGGTGTCAATGCCTATCTCAAATCAATAACATCTCCTGCTTGATTGCGGTCAAAGTCTAATTTTGAGCCGGCAAAAGAGGCGTTGGGATTTAGTTTTTTAAGGGTGTACGTAAAGGTGCTGCCGTCTTTACTCATTATCTCAATTTTGTACAGTGAACTGTTTGAGGCATCTACGTAAAGGTTAATCGTGTGAAACGGTTTGTCGGCCTTTTCGGGAAAGAGTTTAATGATATCTAAGCTTTTACCGTCAATGGTTTCGTTACCGGCATGTTGGTATTTGAAATCTTTTTCGTGAATGGTGAGCAACTCTGAGGGTTGCATCATTTCAGCTCCTTCTTCGTCAGACTCGGCATTTGAAATTTGCAATTCATCTTCTTCTGTTAAATACGTGAAAAGTGTTTTCCCGTTAGAAACGCGCACCAAACCCGGTAGTTCAATACGATATTTATCACCTGAAAACCAAAGTTCACCGGCTTGGGTTTCGTCAATTTCCGCGTCTTTATTTTTCATGTTGTAATCAAATGAGGCGTAAACCGAGGTGAACTTTTTGCTTTTTTCACTCAGTTTTTTCAATATTTTTTCGGCTTTGGGATCTTTCACCATGGTAATGCCGGCGCCGCCTTGTGCTGACGTTTTTAGGGTTCCGACCAAAATAAAAGTAAGTGCGAGTAAGAGTGTGTTGAGTTTTGTGTACCTGTTCATTTTGAGTATATTAATCTTCTTGTGTTTTATTTGCTGCTTCATCATTCAATAACTGTTCCAAACTGTATTCATCGGGAATGAGCACTTGGCGGGCTTTGCTTCCTTCAAACGGACCGATAATGCCGGCATTTTCGAGTTGATCTACAATGCGGCCTGCGCGGTTGTAGCCTATTTTTAATTTACGCTGCAGCAGTGAGGCCGATCCTTGCTGCGTTTGCACCACCAAGCGGGCACAATCTTCAAATAGCGCATCGCGTTCCTCATCAACTGCCGGGGCAGTATCTCCGCCGCTTTCAGATTCTCCCACATACTCAGGCAGCTCCATTGGTGCAGGATAGGCTTGCTGCCCCCCGATGTATTCACAAATCTCTTCAACTTCGGGCGTGTCCACAAAACCGCATTGCAATCTGATCAGGTCGCTGCCTTGGCTCATCAGCATGTCACCTCGTCCAATAAGTTGATCTGCACCGCCGCTGTCTAAAATGGTTCGCGAATCTACTTTACTGGTTACCCTGAACGCAATACGAGCCGGGAAGTTAGCCTTGATTAAGCCGGTAATTACATTGACTGAGGGGCGCTGCGTAGCGATGATGAGGTGAATGCCCACAGCCCTTGCCAGTTGGGCCAAACGAGCAATAGGTGATTCTACTTCTTTACCGGCTGTCATAATTAAATCGGCAAATTCATCTACCACCAAAACGATATACGGCAAATAACGGTGGCCCTCTTGGGGATTGAGCTTGCGCGCCACAAATTTAGTATTGTACTCTTTTAAATTGCGAACCATGGCGTTTTTCAAGAGCTCATAGCGCCTGTCCATTTCAATACACAATGAGTTGAGTGTGTTGATTACTTTTGAAGTGTCGGTAATAATGGCATCCTCACTATCGGGGAGTTTGGCCAAATAATGGCGTTCAATTTTATTGAAAAGCGTGAGTTCTACCTTTTTGGGATCCACCAATACAAATTTGATTTGTGAAGGATGAAGTTTGTAAAGCAGTGAAACCAAAATGGCGTTTAAACCTACAGATTTACCTTGCCCGGTGGCTCCCGCCATTAATAAGTGCGGCATTTTGGCTAAATCTGCAATAAACGTTTCGTTGCTTACCGTTTTTCCCAATGCAATGGGAAGTGCATAGTTGCTGTTTTGAAACTTTTCGCTTTTAATGAGCGACCGCATGGATACGGTGGCCGGGTTTTGATTGGGAACCTCAATTCCTATTGTCCCGCGTCCCGGGATTGGGGCAATAATTCGAATACCCAGTGCAGATAAACTCAGCGCAATATCATCTTCTAAGTTTTTGATTTTAGATATGCGTACGCCCGCCTCCGGAATAATTTCATAAAGCGTTACGGTTGGCCCTACCGTGGCTTTTATTTTTTTGATGCCTATTTTGTAGTTTTTGAGTGTATCTACAATTTTACGCTTGTACTCCTCAAGTTCCTCCCTGTTGATTTCTAAATCACTTTCGCCGTGCTCTTCCAGCAGCTCAATGGTTGGGAGCTTAAAGCGCGGCAGGTCTAATTTGGGATCGTATTCACCGAATTCCGTCACTTTTTTGTTGACTTCCTTATCACTGAGTTCCTCTTCATCAGCAGTTTCTACCTCAATACCGGGTTCTTCCTCATCGTTTTTTTCTAACTCTTCATCGTTGGTTTTTTCGGTAGTTTCTTCATCTTGACCAATTTCAATTTCTAAATCGTCTTCTTCATCCTCTTCCCATTTTTGTTCAGAGCCCGATTCTTCGTGATCCTCGGCACTCAAGTCTACCGTTTTTTCATCGGATGTTTCAAGATCGTCGGGTTGTGAAATATCCGCTGCATCAGCCTCGTGAACCGGCTCCTCTTCATCAGGTTGGGGCTCTGACCGAGAGCTTTCTTCAAATGCTGTATTTTCGGGTTCACTTTCTTCTTTTATTTTTCGGTCAGAACCAAAAAAGGCAGTCACTTTGGCAAGTGAAATATTGAAGTTGATGAGGATAAATCCCGCTAGTGCAAAAAAGATGAGAAGTCCGGCGCCGGCCTTTCCCAGTGCAAAGCTGAGGTAGTTGTTGAGTGTTTGCCCCACGCCGCCGCCCAACATGAGCAGGGCTCCTTCATCAAAGAAAAAGCCGAAAAAAGCCGGAAGCCAAAGCAGTGTAAATAAAGTGTATTTGAAGCCCGGTTTAAACGGAATGAGGGTGATTTTAAAAAGCAGTTTAAAGCCGACGGCAAAAAGTACGGGAATGATCGAAAAGGCAGCCAAACCAAACCAATCGGTAACCAGTTTTTGGCTGATTCGCGCCCCGAATTTCCCCAGCCAATTTCGAATTTCATCGTTTTCACCCATATCACCGGGAGCGGCGTTGAGCAAGCTTTGATCGGCATAGCCGGTAAAAAGGTGTGAGGTGAGTGCCAGTGTGAGAACAGCAGTTAAAAAAAGGAATACTAAGCCGGCTAGGTTGATGACTTTTGTATTGTTGACTTGAATATCGGGAACTTTAAACTTCCGTTTATTTCTTTTTTTATCGGCGGGTTGAGCGTGCTTGGTTTTTGCCTCTTCAACATCTTCACCCGTTTTAAATCTGTTTCGTTTTGCCATAAAGCGATTCGCCCAAAATTGTATCTTAAATTACCTGCAAAATAAAAAGGAATACCGGCCGTGAATAGCCGCATTCAGTGAAATTACTAACATTGTAAAGTTAGCTTTTAAACAGGTGAGCGTTAAAACTGCAGAAGACGTGTCGAAATACAAACGGTTTATTACCTCGGTTGCATAAACATATCATCTGACCAATCGCCGTAATTGCCTCTTTCGCCTTCAAAATCAACATCGCGAAAGGGAGTGTTGCGGCGTGACAGCTCTTGTTTCCAGCGTGAATTGTTTACTTCACCGATTATATTGGAGTGCAACAAGCGGTACTCGTTGGTTGCTAGCTCGGGATTGTAAAAAATGTAGCGCGCATCAGAGCGTCGCGGGTGATCGTAATAATGCCAAATGTGGTAGGGGTAGTTGCTGGGTTCGTTTTCGCGTTGTACGATGGTATTGGGTTCGCCGTAGCGTAGGTAAATGTAGCCCCTGTCAGATTCATAACCTTTTATTTGTCGGGTGCTGAAGGAGTTGTTGACCATGTCGACCTTTTTTTTGTAAGCAAACCAAGCCTCGGCCGGGTCTTTCGGGTTTTCTTTCAGCCAATAATCTACAAATAATTTTTGTAGTTCCCCCT
>CAJXMT010000037.1 GCA_913056155.1 uncultured Cryomorphaceae bacterium | reverse complement strand
TTTTAGCATCCAAATAATAGGGTTCATCGGGACTCACCGCACCGGTGGGGCAAGCATCTATACAACGTGTGCACGTGCCGCAATAATCTTTCACCGCGCCGTCATGTTCCAAGTCTAAATCCAAAATCACCTCAGCCAAAAAGAAATACGAGCCGCTGTTTTTGGAAATAATCAATGTGTTTTTACCCTGCCAGCCCAAACCCGATTTTTGAGCCCAAGCTTTATCCAAAACCGGCGCTGAGTCCACGAAAAACCTACCGCTCACCTCCCCTATTTCATCATTAATAAATCGATACAACTCTTTCAGTCGCTTTTTAATGACCTTGTGATAATCGCGACCGTAAGCGTATTTTGAAATTTTAGGCGCCTCGGGGTCGGCTTGCTTTTCATTAGTATAGTAGTTGAACATCAGTGAAATAACACTTTTAGCCCCGGGAACCAGTACAGTAGGATCTACGCGCTTTTCAAAATGATTTTCCATCCATCCCATATCGCCGTGCGCGCCGTTTTTTAACCAGCCTTCCAAACGGTCGGCCTCCTCATCTAAACGCCTTGCTTTGGATATACCGCAATACAAAAAACCCAACTCGTGAGCTTTACTTTTAATCATTGCGGTTTGCTGTTTTACATCTGCCATCCATTGCAAAAGTGCGGGAAATAATTCAAACCATTAAACAGCCGTGAACTATTTTGGTCAGAACCCAAATCCATCCGCAAATTCAAATAGCTAAACATCATACACGGGAACTCTTAAAAGTAAGTACCCTCAAGTCGCACGTTATTTTCTACTTTTACGCCAATTTTGAAACAACATGAGTAACAAGATAGACGAACTTAACGAAAAAACCCGCAAGGCCAAGGAAGGCGGGGGAAAGAAGCGAATTGAGAAACAGCACGAAAAAGGAAAACTCACAGCTCGTGAACGCATAAAATTCCTGCTTGACGAAGGATCATTCGAAGAAATGGGAATGCTTGTCACCCACCGCTCAACCAACTTTGGGTTAGAAAAACAAAAATTTTATGGTGATGGTGTAGTTACAGGATACGGAACCATAAACGGCAGGTCTGTATATGTTTTCTCTCAAGACTTCACCGTAATGGGCGGTTCACTGGCTGAATCACACGCAGAAAAAATAGTGAAAATCATGGATTTATCCATGAAAAACGGGGTACCGGTCATCGGACTCAATGACTCCGGCGGTGCCAGAATTCAAGAAGGCGTGGTATCACTTGGCGGATATGCCGATATATTTTACCGCAACACCTTGGCTTCCGGCGTTGTTCCACAGCTCTCAGCTATTATGGGGCCCTGTGCCGGCGGGGCGGTTTACTCCCCGGCCTTGACAGATTTTATCACCATGGTTGAAAACACCAGCTATATGTTTGTAACCGGGCCCAACGTTGTCAAAACCGTGACCCATGAAGAAGTTACCTCTGAGGAATTGGGGGGCGCAAGTGCGCATAGCACAAAATCCGGAGTTACTCATTTTACAGCTCCCAATGAAATTGCCGCACTGGATCAAATTAAAAAACTACTGTCATACATACCGCAAAACTGCGAAGAACCGGCTCCTTCATTACCCTACGAAGTACAAGACGAAAAGCGACCCAAACTCAATGACATTGTACCCGACAACCCCAACCAGCCTTACGATATAAGAGAAGTAATAACGGGTGTTGCCGATACTGACACATTTTTTGAAGTTCACAAAGACTACGCAGAAAATATAGTTGTGGGATTTGCCCGAATAGGCGGCAGGTCCATTGGAATAGTAGCCAATCAACCGGCTGTTTTAGCCGGCGTTTTAGATATTGAGTCCAGCAAAAAAGGTGCACGATTTGTACGCTTTTGCGATGCCTTTAATATACCGCTTCTCGTTTTTGAAGACGTTCCCGGCTTTTTACCCGGTACCGATCAAGAGTGGAATGCCATCATTACCAACGGCGCTAAATTGCTTTACGCATTTAGCGAAGCCACTGTACCGCGCATAACCGTGATCACACGAAAAGCTTATGGCGGCGCCTATGATGTAATGAACTCCAAACACATAGGGGCAGATATGAATTATGCTTGGCCAACAGCGGAAATTGCCGTTATGGGAGCCAAAGGCGCGGCGGAAATTATTTTTAGAAATGAAATTAAAAACGCCGCAGACCCAGAAGCCAAACTCAAAGAAAAAGAAGCGGAATACGCTGAGTTGTTTGCCAATCCGTACAATGCTGCTCAACGCGGTTATGTAGATGAGGTAATTGTTCCTGAAAATACCCGCGAAAAACTGATAAAGGCTTTCAAAATGCTGGAAAACAAGGCAGATAACTTACCCAAGAAAAAACACGGAAACATTCCGCTTTAAAAACAACGGGCGGTGCGCTTGTGCGCACCGCCAACAACCACTCAAAATGTTTAAAGCACTATACACCTGTTGTTTTATTCTTTTATTTATATTGAGCGGGACACCGGCTCAAGCACAGCCTTCGTATATCGACAGCCTAACACAAGAAGCGCTAAACGGAGCAACCGATCCGGACGTACGCAAATCACTTTTGTTTTATCATTCAGGTGAAAACAATTCCGCCGAGCTCACAAGGTTAGCCTCCAAGTTACCGAGTGAAAAAGCGTTTTTGATTCCTTCTTTCCGCTTTGAGATCGCCGCCAAAATGGTTGATGGTGATACTGTAGGTGCGTATAAATTCATCAATCAACTCATCGAGGATTCCGGTACGGATAAAGACTATAAAACTCAAGTCGAATTATATGCCCGTTTGGGCATTTTGTATGCCATTAAAAATAATCGAGCCGGTTTAGTGAGGGTGCACCAACGCATTAAGAAAATGAGTGATTCACTCGATTACTTGAACGGCCGAGTTTTAAGTTCAATTTTAAAAGCAGAATTATTTCTGTTGAAAAAACAACAGTCCAAAGCATTAATAGCAGCAAAAGAAGCCGAGGAATTCAGCGAAATAGCTCGAAATACCGATAAAAAAGCTGCAAAAAAAGTATTGGCAAAATGTCTGCTTCATGATCATCAACCCGAAAGAGCAATTGCTATTTATTCCGCACTCATCAAAAAATTGATGAATAAAAACCTGTTGCCTGAGGCCGGCGCACTCAATTTAGTTATAGCCGATATTCACAACCGGTATAACTCCCCTAAAAATGCCGAAACTTATTTCTTGAGCGCATATGGTGTTTTTAATGCTGCAAAAATGAAAGTGAGTGCAGCGCAAACGCTTTTTCACTTGGGGCAAACTTGGCGAAAGACCGACCCGCCTAAAGCATTACAATATGCGCAAAGAGCCATAAATTCCTTTTCAGTTCTGGGGTTACATAACGAGACAGGGAAGGCTCACCGATTAGCAGGAGACCTGTATTTCGAACAAACGCTCTATGACCGGGCGTTAGAAAGTTACAATTCAGCATCTGAAAATTTTAAAACTGCAGGCAATTTTGCTATGCAATCGCACGCTTTGTTGGAATTTGCTCAAATTCAAGCCTCACAAAACCGAAGTGATATAGCCAACCGCTATTTTGCCCAAAGTTTAGATGCTGCAAAAAAAGCGAGAAGAAACGATTTGCATGTTGAAATTTTGAAGGGCCATATCGCTTTTAAAGAGCGCAGCGGGAAAGATCAAAACGTACTGCGCTTGAAAAAAGAGCTGACCGACTTGCAAGACTCATTAAAACAAGGTGATTACCGTGCAAAAATTGAAAAATTAGAAGTTGCGCTGGCAAAAGCATCAGAAAATTTAGACAAAGAGAAATCGAGGTACACACGGGACACCGATCAATTAATAGAACGAAACCGAGAACTTGGAGAGTCGGTTCTGACCAACCAAATTATCTATTTTATCAGTTTAGTATTCTTTTCGCTGCTTATTATTTACGGGGCGTACAAACGTATTTTACTCAAACGCGAAAAAACGAAGCTGCAAACCACCCTTGAGGAATTAGATGAAGAAACTGATAAACTCATAAAATCGCAAGATGCTTTGAATTATAAGATTTCGGGCTATTTAAGCGACGGTACAGCCAAAACACTCGCCGGAGTAAAACATACTTTCTCGAGCTTTTTTGATGAACTCACCTTTGAAACACCCATGAAACAAGTACGCTACAAACAAGCTTTAGAGTACTTAGAGGAAGCTGAAGATGAAGTTTTTCAACTTGCTGAAACTGCACTGCCGAAAAAATTAAAAGATCAGGGTATCATTGTAGCTTTTCCCGATTTATGTGACTCCATATTTGGTGATACTTCCCTTACATATGAATTTGACTATTTTGGCATATCAACAAAAGATCGACTAAAGCAAACTACGGAAATTAACTGCTTTCAAATAGTAAAAGAGTTATTGCAAAATATTTTGCAACACAGCAGTGCTAAAAACGTAAAGCTCAAAGTTTTTAAACAAGAAAGTCTCCTCAAAATTATCATCGAAGACGACGGTAAGGTTTTTCAACCCAACGCAGATCATGAACCTGAAAAAGGAACGGGATTGGCCGTTTTGAGAAGTCGTTGCAGACTCATTAAGGCCGCACTGACCTACGAAGCACGAGCTCCTAAGGGCACATTGACTGCGTTGAGTCTTAGTACCGAATAGTTAAATCTATCTGCCAACACACCAATGCGGTAATTGACAATAATTGTGATCGAATTTATTGCGATATTTCACTGTAATCAACGGTGAAAGTTGCCGGTACAGCCCTTCTATAAAAACAGATACTTCAAACTCATATGGTCGTTTCCATCAATACAAAAAATAAGCAAAAAAAAGGCTGCTCGTCAACCGAACAGCCTTCATGTCATTTATTAATTCTTCCGCTTTACCGAACCATAAGTCGTTTTACCGCCGAGGTGTTTTCTGCGGTAATTTTAACTAAATACATACCTTTCGAAAACTGATTTACAGGCATATTGTAAACCGGACTATCCATTCCGGAACGACTGTAAACCAACTTACCCGATATGTTGAATATCTCAACTCTGTTGATATTTCCCGATCCTTTTGCCATAAGCGTAACTTCATTTACAGCAGGATTGGGGAAGAAAGACACATCAGCTTGAATTGAAGATTTATCGCGTACAGATACCTCTCCCGCATTATCCAAAATAACCATTAACCTGGGATGAATGTAATTTTGAATGGTGTCGATGTAGGGTAAAGCCTTAGCTCGACCTTGTCCCGGATTAGTGTTCAATGCGTTGTTGTGAATATCATTGGCATCATAACTCCCGCCGGTTTGGGCATTCACCGCAGCTACTAAATTGTCTAAGTCACTTTTGGCCCACCACTCCCAAGGGGTTCCTTGGTTTTCGAAACGATCTTGGGCAAAAGGAAGCACAAACGGGAACATGCCTTCAGCCTCTGTGCTAACCGTTACGTTATTTAAATAATGATTATACGTTTCGCCGTAAATACTTTGAGCTCTTTGGGTATAAACATCATTAAAAGTTTCATTCGTATAAACATCATTGATTCCTAAATTATTGGCACGCGGCATAAATTGATTGGGACCGGGAACGGGAACTACGTTTTCTTCAGTAGTGGGTACAATCACATTGCCGGTATCAAAAGGTGCAAAAGGGTCACGAACACAATGCAGCGATATGATAGGTGAAGCAGAAGATTTGAGCCAAGATATGTCGCCCAGTGTACCTCCGGCGTGAACCACGGCTTGAATATCGGCTGATTGCCCGTTAGGGGTATATAAGTTTAACAAACCTCCAAAACCTTCCCAGTCACCCACTATACTCGGCTGAACGTAAGATTGGCCGGATTGCGGGTTCAAAAACTTGGGCGTTTCAGTATCTTCTTGCCTGTCAATAGCATTGTAAGCCAAAGCAACATAACCTCCCGAGCCTTGACCGTAAAGGACTACGCGATTTACATCAATGCCGTAATTGTTACCTTCAGCATAATCTTCACGAATGACCCGTACCGTTTGTTTGGCATCGTGAATAGCGCGGTAAACTGCGTTGAGTAATGTAGCCCGACGCACAACACCGCCTGTTATTCCGGTGGCTGCCGGGTTCCAACCGTGACGATAATTGGGCGCAACGGCTACATAGCCGCGCTTTGCCCATTGTTTACAAAGCTCAACGGCAACACTATCTTCCTTTGAGCCGCCGGTTCCGCCATTGATAACGGGGGGCAAAAAGTTGCCGGTATGCAAATAAAGCATAACAGGTCTTTCAGTTGCCGTATCAGCACTTGCCTCAGGCATATAAACATCCATTTTCAACTCAGAGACTTTCAATATCGTGTTGGAATTGGCGGCAAAGGGCTGCAAAAAGTCAACAGGTATAGGATTACCCGCATCAATTATAGCCATTAAACTGTCTCTTTCAGCTGCTATTTGAGACTGATTACTCGCAATGTAGGAAGGATCGAGCAATTGCGTATTTTTCAGGAAATCTACGTTTATTCCATAAGTTATGTCTTTTTGGATGGTAATTTCATTATTGTCAAATATTTCATCTAAATACCGATCTTGCGCATGAGCTGAAAAGCCAATTGCACAAGTAAAAGCACAAAGTGCCGCTTTTTGTATCTGTTTTTTCATATAAACTGATTTTTAAGTTACTAGTAATTTTGAGTGCGTAAAGTTAGCGCTTTTTAAAATCATACAATATAGAAAAGTACGCTAATCTTCCCACACGAGGCCCTCCATAAACCTGATATACTTTATTATTCAACAGGTTAGATGCTCCTAATTTAAAAGTGGTGTTGATTCGCGGCCAATTGTAATTGACTTGAGCATCAACGAGTCCGTAACTGTCAATAGGACCTGTGAATTGCGGGGAACCCTCAAATATGAAGCCTTGAAGCCATTTATAGTTCACCCCAAAGCCAAATGTGCCCGCCAACGGCAACCACCCCGGCATGATATCTTTACCTGAAATACCTAAATTATATTTGTGCTCAGGCGTGTTAAAGGCAGGAATAATGGGGTCATCATCACCCGTTACAAGTTTATTCCAACTGTAATTTGCACTCAAATTCAATCGTTTTCCCAAATAGTAATTACCGCCTATAGAAAAACCTTGCGTAGTAACTGTGCTTTGTGCATTTGCCGCCAACCTGTAAGGCTGAAGTCTGCTCAGTGTATTGAGCGTAGTAATATCTATATCAACTCCCACTTCAAAACCTATAAAATTGGTGTACCAACTGTGATAGTAAGTGGCATCAACGTATAATTTGTTATTAAAAATTCCTCGGTAACCAAACTCAATGGTGCGCACTTGCTCGGGGCGTATGGGAGCTACGTCAAAGTACTCCAATGTATCGCGGTTTAAGGTGTTGGCAAAATTTTCAAGTGACGCCGTAGTTACTAAGGAATCAAATCCGTTTAAGTTACCCAATAATATTGCTCTTCCCACATTGTAATTTAAATACTGATCAGCCAATGTAGGGTTGCGCACCGCCGAACTAAAATTCGTGCGGAAAGTGTGATTTTCATTTGGAGCGTACACCAAGGTTACTGCGGGAGAGAACACATAATCAAAGTTTTCATTTTTATCCATCCGCAACACTGCTTTGGCTTTTAGCTTCTCCTCCATAAAATCCTTTTCTATTCCAACATAAACGCCGTACTCAAAATTTGAAATTCTCGAGTATGCCGAATCCGTAATCACCGTTCCCGTATCAGTTTGTAAACGCTCATAGGTCATGGTATCACTAAAAATAGTTCCCTCACTGTTAGGGCGGTACAACCTGCCCGATGCACCTACTGTAATATCGGCCCAAGCGGGTTCAAATTTGTACTCGGCGTGAAAATGATAAAGTGCCGACTTATCGAAGAAACGCGAACCGTTATCGGTGAACTTTCTACCCCTGATAGATTGTGCAGCGCTGTCAAAACGGAGTGTTCCCGGTTCATAACGGTCATTGTCTCCTCCGGGAGCATCTACCTGTGCTCGGTTCTGACCATGCCAATGCATTAAAGAGTCTTGGTAGCGCGCCAAAAACGGGTTTAATCCCTCTTGCTGCCATTCTTCCAAAGTGCCGTATTCAAAGCGGTTTGGAAAATCAGGTAAAGAGCGCACACGACCTGAATAACGCTCAGCGTAATTGGTACTGTATGCGGTGTTCCAGCGCCGATCTTCCCGTATATCTTCCTGCAAACGAAAGGCGGTGGTTACAATATCATAAGATTCGCCGGCATCTTCATTTGTGGCATAAGCGCGCACAAACCACTTATCATCTTTACGCATTTCCAACTTGTTTTGAAAAAATT
This sequence comes from uncultured Cryomorphaceae bacterium, assembly GCA_913056155.1. GTDB lineage: Bacteria > Bacteroidota > Bacteroidia > Flavobacteriales_G > Salibacteraceae > Salibacter. The sequence continues at coordinate 9,932 of CAJXMT010000037.1, read as the reverse complement.
GAATGCCGTTCAAACTGTAACGGTTATCGCCTTGATATACCGTTGTTCCTTGACTATAAGCCGATGTCATGATCAAGCGCAAATCTTTTTTGAATTTATAGTGCAATTCGGCGTTGAGTTTGGCGTTTCGCGTGTCGTAATCGGCTAAATCTATTTCTCGATAACCCGTGCGATGAAACTTCCCTAAACCCGGCGCTTCAAATGCACCAATGGGTGAGGTAAAATCATTATTTGATGCCACATCCTCATCACCGTAAACATTGACCGCGTCATATCCGCCAGGGTTGTCACGCGGTGTACCCGACTCATAAACGGGTTCGTAATTCTCCGCTTCCCAATCGTTTGCCTGCAAATAAAATGCATTGAGTTTTACGGCGAATTTATCCTCGCCCTTTTTATTTTTATAAACATGTGCCCAACGAACAGCTCCCTCAAACAAGTTGCGTTCACCGTATTTCAATGAGGCGCTGAGCCCCTGATGTACAAAAGGATCTTTTGTTTTCATATCAATAACCCCGTTAAAGGCGCCCGGACCGTAATAGGCCGAGTTGGCCCCGGCCACAATATTCACGCGTTCCACATCTAAATCAGAGGCTCCCAAAAAGTTGCCCAATGAGAAATTCAATCCCGGAGATTGATTATCCACCCCGTCAATAACTTGTAAAGTGCGCACCGGTGAAGTGCTGTTAAAACCGCGGGTGTTGATGACCTTAAAGCCCAAAGAAGCGGAAGTCATATCAACACCTTTTAATGTTCCCAAGCTCTCATAAAAATTACCTGAAGGCGCTTGCTGAATGGCAATCACGTCCATTGTTTCCACAGTAAGGGGCTCTTGTTGTTGGCGCTGCGTCACTCTGGAATCCACAATCTCAACAGCGTCCAACATTTTACTGTCAGCACCCAACCTGATTTTGAGTTTGGACCGGGGTTCGTCAACGGTGATGAGTTCTTTCTTGTATCCCAAAAAACCCACTTCTAAAATGACGGGAAAGGGCTGTTGAACCGTAAGCTTAAATTTACCGTCAATATCTGTAGTAACGCCGTATGAAGTGCCCTGCACCATCACACTTGCTCCAATGAGCGTTTCACCGGTTTTTTGATCGTAAACCGTGCCACTCACCTCACCTTGAGCAAGGGTTTGAAAACTTGAAAATACGGCTATTGATAAATATAAAAAAAAAGGAACTCCCTTCAGTCTTCTTTTTAGCATGGGATTTATGTATTGAATCGGAATTGTTGCTCAAAAAACACAGAGAATCACTCGATTATTTTTTGAAGTACAGTTCATCCAAACCTTGTGTTATTGTATCGGGCATTTTTAGAACACCCTGTTATTGACAAAAAAACCAAACAAAAATAAATGGAAAAATGAAGCAAGCACTACTTTTGCACGCAAATCACATAAAAAATGAATGTATAAAATGTTTTTGCGGAAAAAGGAAGAGATTAACGTGCAAAAGCGGAAAAATCAAACATAAAAAAAGCACCTTAAACAAATTTAAAGCGCTTCATTGAAAAGTTTGTGGCGCGGCAAAATTATTTTAAACCGCCCGTTTGTTCTGCTTCTTTATTATATTTGGCCTGCATGGCGAGCCACCCTACCAGAATGACAAAAATAACGGCAGTATAAAACCAATTCACATAGTTTTCGCCAATTTTGAGGACTTCAAAAGTGCCGGAAATAAAATCACCTATAGCGAAAATTAAATCGTTCCAAGACATATTTTTTCTTTTTGTTTGCAGCAAAAGTAATACGAAGCATTTAAATGGCAACACGTTTTTTAAATTCGGGAAATCCCATAGTAATAATTGCAGTCATCATTGTATGTACGGCACTGAGAGCAGGTGTTTTTACCGGTGAGTTCCCGCAATCAAATATTCAAGCTCTGCCCTTTTTTTACGACTTACTTTTTATTGAACTGCAAAAAAGTAGTGTTTTAAATTTTATTTCAGGCCTTTTATTGGCCATAATTCAAGGTTTAGTTTTTAACCGCATGGTTCAAGAACAAAAACTGATTACCCGCATTTCCAATTTACCTTTTGCGGTTTTCCTGTTATTAACTTCATTATTTCCACAAACCGCACTTTTATCTCCACAGCTTGTTGCCGCTACCTTTGCACTATTGGCTCTTAAAGTTTTATTCAGCAATGCAAAAAGCACCTTTTCCATTCAAAAATACTTTCAAACCGGGTTGTTTTTAGGTATTGCCGGTCTTTTTGAGCCGGCCGCGCTGCTTTTTTTAATCTTCCCGTTTTTTAATGCGCTCTATTTTCACGTTCAATATTTCAGGTCATTCACAATCCCACTTATCGGTTTTGCCCTTTCGTATTATTTAGCTTACGGTTTTGCATCTGTGATAGCGGGCCGTTTTTTATTTGATTGGCAACATTTTTTGCTGCGGCCTCAAATGGGTAGTTTCACCGGCTATTTTTACTACGCCTCCGTATTGTTCACTTCATTACTTATCGGGTTTGGATTTCCGGTACTGAATAAGCTCAGTATCGAAACAGTTCAAGTAAGAAAAGTGTACCTATTGTTATTTTGGTGGGCTTCCATTTGCCTACCGGTTTTCATTTTTTCCGGCATGCAGGGCCTTGCGGTGTTTACGTTAGCTATGGCGTCTATAGCAGCTATGATTTCTTACCTTCTATTTTATTCAAAACGCACCCTCATTTCTGATTTCATCATCTACGGCATTGTAGTTCTCACCTTTATTAATAATTGGGTTCTCCGGTAACCGGCAATTGTAACTGCATTACATTTCCTCAAAGTGCTTAATAAACACATTTAAATCAAAGTGAAATCGCTCCTCATATTCGCGCATTAAACTATCCTGCATACTATTGTACATGAGGTAGCCGGTGAAAAATGTATTGTTGAATTCTGATGCGCGTTCGCGAGTGAGGTTTTTGGGGCTGTGTAACGGTAATTCATTTAATCCCAATATAATTTCATTAATCATCTCCCTTTTTACCTTTTCTTTTTGGTCAGAACCCAAATCGGTCATCGTCTCAAAAGCGCTGTACGCCGAATCTAACCGAACGGCTCCTTTTTTCAAATACGCTTTTACCCGATCTTTATCGCGAAGCGAGGCTATGTAACGCCGGTGAAGCGTATGTAGCCCGCGGTGAACAAGAAATTTTTCAGCTCCCCGTCGCCCGATAAATGTGGCGACATTTTCATTTAAATCTGCATTTCCCGAAATGTAAAAAGTGGTATGTGTGAGTTCGTGAATAATCAGCTCGGCAAGTGCGGCAGAGTCGCGCTTGAGCATTTCACTCAAAACCGGATCACTAAAAAAACCCAGTGTTGACCAAGCGGTAACCTCAGAAATGTCAGTATCAAAACCCTTTTTCCTTAAGGCATCGCGCTCCTTTTTCGCTTTATCGGCTTCAAAAAAGCCTTTGTAACCCAGCTTCCCTAAAAAGGGGAAATTCCACTTGTATTTTTCGAGGGCAAAAGGCTCACAAGCGTTAACGACCCATAAAACGGGTTTGCCTTTTGAATTGTAAAACGTTTGGTAGTTGTCACCTGTATTTAACTGCAATGAGTCTCCCGCGTATTTTACTACTTCACGAACCCACCTCAACTTATGTTTTTGCTCAGTAGACAGTACAGAGTCAGCCAGCGCATCTTCAACAGCAACAGTTTTGGTTAAAATACGAACTTGCCCTTTGAGTTGACTAAGCCCGTAATTTACTAATTTGCGGTGATAAATGCCGTAAATAAGCAGTGCGGCAAGCACAATCAAAATACCAATTTTAAATGTTTTACCGCGCCCTTTTCGCATCACTTATTCAACTCGTCCTTCACGATAGATGAAATAAGGCCTCCGTCTGCTTTTCCCTTGAGCATTCCCATTAACGGACCCATTACTTTACCCATAGACTCAGGACCTGATGCGCCGGTTTTTTGAATTTGTTCAATCACTTTGGCGCGCACCTCATCTTCACCCATTTGCTCGGGCATGTATTGTGAAATAATCTCAGCCTGTTTGTTTTCGGGCTCTGCCAAATCCTCACGCCCTTGATCGGTGTACAGTTTAGCACTTTCTTTACGTTGCTTTAAAAGCTTTTGAAGTAATTCTACCTCGGCCTCTTCATTTTGATCTCCGGCTCCCTTTGCTGTTTCAGCATTTAAAATGGCACTTTTTACAGCTCGCAGTGCTTCCAGTTTTTCGCGATCTTTGGCTTTCATAGCCTCTTTAATATCACTATTGATGGTGTCCTTTAAACTCATAACAATTTGTTTTTTTCCATTACAAAAGTAAGTTGAATTGACATACAATCGCAGCATCAAGGTTGATTGAATGTCGCTTCAGTTTTCGCATTTGATTATAGAAATTTTACAATTGTACAAACGGCAAAATAAGCTCTTGAATTCTTACCTTCGCGCTGAAATTTAATGTATGTTTTACATCACATAAAAATCCAATTACTATGGCCAATCAACGGGCAAAGGAAAACTACAGTTCAAATTTAGACTCGTGGTTAAACAAAGAAAAAGAAGCAGTTGAACTCATCAATTCAATTGGTAAACTTCTCTATGAAAATAATGTAGAGCTGGTACTGTACCGCAATCATCTTGTGGACTTAAGCGTATCTAAATTGCTTTCACTGCATGAGGATGCTCGAAAAGCCGTTAAACACCCGGTAGATATTTTTGAAACCGGCGCATTAGCAAAAGAAATTATCAAAATGAACTTAGGCCCTGCCAAAATCGATATTGGTAAATTAGCCTCTGAATTTAAAGATCAAAAACAAGGTTTGTCTGAGTTTTTACATGAAAAAATCGGCAAGTTTGAAAAAAGTACCGGGCAGTCCGTAGAACCACGCGATGTGGTTTTATTTGGTTTTGGACGTATTGGCAGATTGTGCGCACGGGAATTGGTAAAACAATTTGGCAAAGGTCAGCAATTGAGGCTGCGTGCCATTGTAACGCGTGATGACTCTGACAAAACCATCATTAAACGCGCAGCCCTTTTGCGCAACGACAGTGTTCACGGTCGATTCCCCGGGAATGTGGTCGAAGATTTAGAAAATAAAGAAATAATCCTCAACGGCCAGCGTGTAAAAATGATTGGTTCTCGCGACCCCGGAGCCGTAGACTATACAGCTTACGGCATCGAAAACGCCATATTAATTGACAATACAGGCGTTTTTACCGACAAAGAATCTCTCAGCGTACATCTCAAGGCCAAAGGTATTTCAAAAGTGGTGCTGACGGCTCCAGGAGCAGGAATTCCCAATATCGTTTACGGTGTAAATCAAGATGCACTTGACGTGGAAAAGGATGATATTTTTAGCGCCGCATCTTGCACCACCAATGCTATTGTTCCGGTTCTGAAAATTATGAATGATAATTTAGGAGTAGAGAAAGGGCATATTGAAACCGTTCATGCCTACACCAATGATCAAAACCTGCTGGACAATATGCACGGCAAACCGCGCCGAGGCAGATCCGCTGCCATCAATATGGTTATTACATCCACAGGTGCCGGAAAGGCCGTGTCAAAAGTTATCCCGGATTTAGACGGTAAACTCACTGCAAATGCAGTGCGTGTGCCAACACCCAACGGCTCTTTGGCCATCTTGAGTTTGACCGTAGGTAAAGATACTACTGTAGAAGATATCAATAATATCGCAAGAAATGCGGCGCTTGAAGGCAACTTAGTCAATCAAATCAACTATCAAGTTGATCCTGAACTAGTTTCAAGTGATATCATCGGTAACACATGTTGTTCTGTTTTTGACAGCAACGCAACTCTGGTTCACCCCGATAAGCGCAACATTGTATTGTACGCATGGTATGATAATGAGTTTGGATACACCAAACAAGTTATACGTTTGGCCAAATATGTAGCTAACGTGCGTCGCCAACGTTATTATTAATCAATCATCACAAATCCCGATAAAAGGTCGATATAATATATCGGCCTTTTTTTATGCCCTTTTTTTGGTGCCCTTTTTTTGGTCAAAAACTCCTTTAATCTGCAAAACAAAGCCCGGCTTACGCAGAAAAACCTTCTTTGTTTATTTTTAATTGGTTTTTATCGGTGAAATCAGAATAAAATACCGCATCAAAAACATTCTTATACCAGCGTATCGCACCTTATTCCTCCCCAACCTCATTTCATAGCCCCAAAGCAACTCAACCCTCACAAAACCAAGGCTCACAAGGTACTTTTGTATAACTTAATTACATAAACCACAGTTGCATGAAACGCCTAGCTAAAGTTTTATTATTATTTGCATTGATTATTTTTTCCACTGAATTATTGCAAGCCCAACCGCCACCACCCGGTGCCGGTAACAACCAACCTTTCGCACCCATTTCGGGTATAGGACTGCTCATTGCGGGCGCCGTTGCATTAGGAGCTAAAAAGACTTACGATCTTTCCAAACAGGGTTAATTCATTCAGTTTAGTTCAAAGAAGTTGTTTACACTTAACCGCATTCGAAAATTTGAATGCGGTTTTTTTATCCCATTTCCCGTGAATTGTTGCAACACCTTACAATGAAAATTATCAATTTTATTTTAGGATTAAAAAAGGCAGTAAAGTCAATTCACATTGCGGTATCCATTTGATTGGCTAAACACATCCAATCACGAATATTCATTTATCCCTTAAATCAATCGCATCACGACTTTTATTCATGAACACAGAGCGCAGTTACGCCTGTTTCCTAAGCTTCACCCCTTCATTCATCTTAGTCAAAAAAAAAGCTTTTGAATATTCAAAAGCTTTTTGTTGAGATATGTAATGTGTGAATTACCGCGTCAAGGCAACTTTATTCACACGCGTTTCTCCTTTTTGGTCAACAGTGCGCACCATATAGATGCCCGAACTCAACCCCGATGTGTTGAGCAACATGCGGTTCCGATTTTCTGCGCGTTGCGCTGTAATGAGTCTGCCGCTCGCATCAATGAGCGAAGCACTTTTGAGTTCAACACCTTCCGCTTCAACAACTACATCATCACGGCGCGACCATACTTTTACTGTTTCACGGGATTTCTTCTCCTCCATACCCGTTACACCATTGTTTCCCGAATCAGAGAAATCATCATCGGCAGCCGTCATGTTGTTTTTAAACAGCAAGTAAAAACGATTGGTGTATTTTCCTGCGGTATCCAATTGAGGTGTATAACGGCCTCCGTTTGACAACTCGTTTTGTGTGTTATTCAGGCTGTCAATCAAGAAGATTTGCACGTTCTCGGGAATTAGTTCGCTGCGATCCACTTTGAATTTAGTCTCACCGTTTGTTGCCGTTTGAAAAGTAAGCGGTATTATGCGCTCTTCATTCAATCCCAATGGGGCTTCTGCCGAAATAACCATTTCCTCTCCCGTTGACAAGTTGGCAGAAATATTCAAATTTTGCTGTCCGTAATATTTAGGTGCATCGTACATTTTATCAAAACCGTTTGTTGCCTCAGGGTGAAGCGCCACTAAGATTTCATTATATTCAGAACCGTTATCCACCGACAGCCATACTTTCGGGAACGGGTTCTGATTAAAATTACCCGATCTGAATTCATCATTTCCTGAGGCACGCATCGCATTGGTAAAGTTTACTGTACCTGATCCTTGAACAAAAAAGCCCTGAGCGGAAGCAATATTGCCGTTTGTGATGGTGTTGCTGCCGCCACCTGTTGAAGTCACTCCGGTGAGATTATGTGCTATAAAGTCATTAGTGTTGTAACTTCCCGAGCCGCCATCATCCCAAATGTAAACGGCCGCTGTAGTAAGTTCGGCAGCATTTTCAGTAAGAAATGAGCTAATGTCAATCGCGCTCGGATAAGGATTGCCAATTAAGTTCCAATCGTCTTGTGTCCAATTAATACTCGATGAACCCGGGTTGGTTCCCGATTGCAGTGGGACGGTGATTCCGGCATTATGAACTGAGCTTCCTTCAAAAGTACGCGTAATACCCGCAGCGCCGGGTACAAAATAACCGCGTGCAGTACTCAAAATGCCATCAGCTCCCGATATTAAAAAGTTAGATGTAAAAGTTACAGAGTTTCCGTTGCAGGTCGTGGAATAATTGGGGGCAAAGTCGTGACTCCAGTTTTGTTTGCTTGCATCGAAAACAAAAATATCGCACGGATTGGCATCACTAAAAACGCCGTTATCGTGCACCGGCAAACCGGGTACGGGTGAACTCCAGGCGTTAAACGCGTTGTTAGCCGCTTTTCCGTCTCGCTCAATTTTGTAAGTTCCGCTGCCGGTGTTGTTGTCAGTAGCGCTGCGTTGAATCAAAGAGGCGTCGTCTTCGATTGTTAAAGCGCCGTTATTTTCAATAGAACAATCTACCGTAAGTTCACCTGTAGTTTTTATATCCAATTCGGCACCCGATTCAATTTGTAGGTTTCCGACTTTACTTACAGAGGTAACCTCGGGAAAAACAGTGGCAGACTGTGGGATAAGTACTTCATATAGGCCATCAGGAATGGACGATGTTGACCAATTGGAGGCATTATTCCAATTTGAATTTGTACCTGTCCATGTAGCCGTAATTAATTCTGCAGGTTGTTCTGCTGCAACTGTAATGAAATTTTGGGGGTCATTCTGATTGACATACTCCGTCAAAATATATCCTGCACTTTTTGTTGTCCCATTCAATCTAACTTCATCAATTAAACCGTCAAAATACCTACTTTCATCTTCTGCCCCTATATCTAAAGACCTTGTTTGAGTGTCTATGGATGAATACGTAGTGGTATTATGCAAAACCCCGTTTACGTACAATTTCAAATCATTGCTACCTGCCGTAAGAGTTAAGTAAGTCCATCTTTTAGTATCTGAATTAGCGGGGTCTGTAACCGTTACTGTCGAAGGGGATATTCTCGCTTGCCAACTGTTATCCCAGTGGACAAGCCAAAAATTTCTATTTCTATGGCCATTTTGTTTGTTTACTATTGCATTGATATTACTTGTTCCTGATGTTCGGTTTTCTAACCACACCCAAGCTGAAACCGAAAAACTTGAGGGTAAATCATAATCTGAAATGTAAGGGATTCGAATATAATCGTTATCAAATCTTTGTGCGGCTCCTATTTTACCGGTGTCTACAACTGCCGGCACCCTTGATGTATTACCCGATCCGCCTTGGCCTCCATTTTGATTGGAAGTCGCATCAGAAAACTCACCCGCTGTGCCGTTTCCGGACTCATTCAGGTGCCATACGCCCACGTAATCAGAAGACCAAGCAGAAGTTGAACTCGTAGAAGTTGTTTGATTTGCATTTCCGTACCATATTTTAATGGTTTCATCTTGGTTGGGTGTAAGTGTGGGAATTTTTACCCAAGCCACCACTTCACCCGTAACCGGGTCGTATGTGTCCAACTCATGCTCGAGTTTCACGTTAAATGTGTCGGTAAAAATCATATCGTGACCCAAAGCACTTTGTACCTTCCCTCCATTTGCCGCAACTCTTAATTCAGGAGCTGTAAAATGAATCAAAACTGTAAAATCATTGAGTGGAGAACTGCCCTTGACAGAATCACCATCAATAGTTATTTCACGATTGAAATCGTAATTGCACAAATCCTGACCCGCTAAAAACTCGGGAAAAAACAAAAGAAAGAAAACAAGTATTTTGTAGATGTTCATCATAGCATTTTATTTAGAATTAATTGACCAGTGTTTATTGCAGTTCAAATTCCACTGTTCAAAATAAACTTACAAATCAACAGGTAAGCAAATTTAATTCTGCAAAAATAAATGAATGCGATAAAAAATACTTGAGCATGTTATACCCACAGGTATAAGGTGTAAAAAAAAGAGTATAAGAGGTATTTCTGTGTCGCAACATTTAATGTGAGACAAGAATATCCACATGTTTTAACATTACCGGGTCAAGGCAACTTTATTCACACGCGTTTCTCCTTTTTGGTCAACAGTGCGCACCATATAGATGCCCGAACTCAACCC
>CAJXMT010000036.1 GCA_913056155.1 uncultured Cryomorphaceae bacterium | reverse complement strand
GCTCAAGCCATTAAAAACAACCCGCCCTATAAATCACAAACCACTACTCAATTACCGGCAACGGGCGGGTATCAAGTAATGTTGGATTCCTTGCCCAAAGACGCCGAATTTGCTTGGCGTGTAGTGGCGAAAAGCGACGGACAAAAAGTAGCCGAGAGTGCGGTCAGAACCTTTACCTCACCGCCGTTTTTGGAAAAGTTCCTCGCGGGCTCTCACGAGGTGCTTGTCACTACTTTGGAAAATACGGATCTGACCAACATTAAAGGTACCGGAAAATTAAAAATAGGGGGCGATGATTCCACACTTTTGGATGTAAGCTTTGAAAACTTAAAACTGCTGGAAACCGCAGGTCAAATTGTGTTGGATGAGGGAGAAATTGAGTCCTCGGTGCAAATGGATACTTTTGGACTGGAGAGCTTGACTGAGGGTATTCCAAACGGCATTTTTCATCCCGAAGCCGTGAAGCTCAACAAAAATGCACTTTCCTTAAAAGGAAAAGCCACTTATACACTTCCGCTGGCCACTACAGCGTCAGGACAAGCTGAAATAGAAACCGAAACGGATTGGGTAAATTACGACAACTACTACCTGCAAGGCGGACTCAAGCTCAGTGAAAATAACTCCTTTAGCTTGATGGATCCCGCCGGCATTAAAATCACCTATGATGAAACCTCAGAGATTATCATAAGTGAAAATAGATTTACAGGGAATTATAACGGTGAAATTACTTTTGAAGGAAACGACATTGTGGATGCCGAGGGGCAAACCGTGGTAATTCCCTTTGTGGATTTTGATAATTTGCACTACAACACAATTGAACACAACCTTTCCGATGTAAAAATCTACTTGGTGGAAAACACCAAAATGCACATTGACCCCACCAAAATAACGGTGGACTTTAGTGAGGATGAATCACCCGGCTCCAAAAGCGGGGATAAAGACTGGACGGGCTTGTACTTTGACGAGGTTGATTTTGTTATTCCTCCCGGGTTTGATGAAAACGCCGTGGCTTTTATCGATAAAGAGGTGAGGTTGAATGCGGCGTTGAGTCAATCTCACATGATGAAAAACAGTATTGATTCCAAAGGTTTGAACTTTGAAATTGATTATTCCTTTTCAGACAAACTTGTTTCTGCACACGCTTTTATAGGTGAGTTTGATTATTTGAAATTTGATGTGGACGGAGGTGACGTGAAAAGTGGTGAAATTGCAATGGATTTAACATTACCTATGATTTCAACTGATACTAAATTTGACGTGTTGATTCCATTGACCAATTCAGGTATGGACGAAGCGTATTTTGATGGTAATTTTACAGGGCTTATCGAAATTGATAAAGATGACCAAGAACGTTATCAAACTATAGAGGTATCCAATGCGCATTTTGACAGCGATGGTAACCTGGAGATGTCGGCCAAATACGAGTGTCCTAAAATTAATTTAACGGTTGATAATATTTCAGACTTTAAAATGGATGCTGCAAATCGAATTGGCTTTGGAGCTGTCAATGCTCCCCATATATTGGAAACTCCGGTTTCGAGTAAATTGGAAGGCATGCCCATCACTGTTGATGCCATTGGAGCTATTGAGTTGAAAGATTATGGAACCGCAGTAGGAGCTCGTGCCACCATAGATTTTGGCCCAGGATACAGTGATGGGGCAAGTGCTAGTGCCGGCGCCGGCGCCGGTGCGAGTGCGGGGGCAAGCGCATCAGGAAGTACAGCCCAAGCGGGGGCTTCTGCAAATGCAGCGGCGGGAGCAGGAGTTCAAGTAGTGTTGGGAGGAGTAAAAGCTCATGTTGAGGTATCTTCAAGTGCGGGTGCTAACGCACAAGCTAAAGCTGAATTTCGAGATGGAGTAATCTCCGCGGCGGCAAATGCCTCTGCGAATGCTGAAGCCTATTCGCCTATTGCTGCCGGAAGTGCTCAAGGTGGAGGATCGGCAGGTATTACTATGGAAGATGGAAATGTTTCGGCCGGAGCAATCGGAGGGGCTTCAGCTGAAGTATCTTCAGATATGGTTCAAGGGCTTTCTGATGCCGCTTCGAAAATTACCGGACTTCAATTCAAAGATGCAAATGTTGAACTTAAAGCGGAAGCAGGTGCAAATGCCGGCGTTCAAACTTCGGAGCACGGTTTCCAATTTGATGCTGAAATTTTTGTTGATTTGGGTATGATTTGCAGTGGCTTGGCTAAAGTATCGTATTTGCATGATCATGAATTTGGTGCCGGTACTAATATTTTAAGCGGTACTATCGTTGCAAGTTCAGGGTTAATTCCATTTCCTATTTCTGATCTCGAAGGCCAATTCATGACGGGATTCACAACGGGTTCAGATAACGTGACCAGACCCGTTAATTTATTGCGTGGCTATGTAGGAGCCCATTTCACAATTTACACACCATTTATCGGGGTTAATGAAATGGGGTTTGTTTTAGGAACCAATGTAGCCCCTGATGATTGGATTTCTCGTGACGGCACATCAGTAACGCAAAAAGAATTTCACATTGATACGGATACTCCGGTTGGTCTTAGTTGGTCTGCCGGAATTCAAGATGAAGTTTCAATACCATATACCGGAATCGGAGGGGGCGTAGTATATAATTTAAGGGCGAACATGGGAGTTCGAGTTGAATCTTCAGAGCCAATTGATTTTGATAATCCTATGTCTTTAACGGGCCTAAGACCATGTGCATTTTTCAATTTTGACGGAGGCTTGATGAATGCTGATTTTACGCCGTTGGATCTCATTCTTGATGATGAACGCCTTGTTGACGTAACCGGTGGTATGGATGTTTGCTGGGGAAAATTGTATGAAGCTAAAGGAAGGTTGGATGCTGACTTATGGTTAGCTCCGGCTGTAATACCGGGTTTACCCGCTCCTGTTTACTACTGTGGAAAAGGTAAAATCGATATGGATATGAAAATCGATTTTGAAAACCTGACCGACCCCACGGCTCATCGCTATGAAGCGAAATTCGGAACCCGTGCTAATCCCATGACCTTAGACGTTTACTGCCAACCCAGCTTAAGAGGTTACGGTTGGTTACACTATGGGCTGAAGCAAGACGGAAAACTGGGTATTGACGTAGGTTTTGGAGTTGATGTGGATATAGATCTTACATCACCAAAAATCGGTATCAGCAGCTTGGCATGGGTTCGACCTTACTTTAGGTTAAACTCCAATATTGAGGCTTCATTTGATGCTCAGCTTGATTTGGCTACAATAGACACACCCGAAAAGCTGAGTTCCTATTTTCAACTTCATACCCATGCCAGTTTATATGTTTCAGCAGGTGTTGATTATAAATTTTTAGCCGGTACCGGAAACATAAACCTAGGTACGGTTTACTTATTAGCAGACGGTCAAATTACGGGATCTAACGGAGTGCTTGAACTCGAAGGCGACTTTGAAGCATCATTTAGCGCTTTAAACAAATCTTTTACAGCAAAATTCAGTGATAAAGTAGCATTAATTGGAATGTAGTATGAAAATAGTTAAACACATAGTCTTTTTGTTACTTGCTTCGACTTTGCTCGGGGTAAATACGCTGCTGAGTCAAAATAATGAAACACTGCTCTTTATTCGGGTTGACAATGAAAACGGCCCGGTAAAACTCAAATGGTACAGCGATAAAATTGTGGCTCACGAAGGGTTTAATGTTTATCGCCAAAAACAAGGGGTAAATGACCGTGAAAAACTGAACATGGAACCGCTAAAACCCGGCGCAAAGCCCATTCCTGAAGCGGAACTTACCGATGAGTTAAAGGGGTTTTCAGATGTGATTATTGAACCCGATTTTTATGTAGGTAAGGAGCCCATGCTTGATTTTATCCTCATGCCGTATTTTATAGCCAATGAGCAATTTGCTCAATTTGCGGGAATTCGTTTTGATGATGAAACGGCAGTAAAAGGTTCTGAATATGTGTATATTATTGAAGAAATTAAAACCGGAAATGAAGTTGAAATAGTTCGGTCAGAACCGATTACCGCCGGTGAGTTGCGCATGGAAGCGGCTCCCAAAGAAATCATTTCCAAAAGCTCAAATACTAAAATTAAAATAGGATGGAAAGCCGAGCCCGAAAGATATTACGCTGTGAATATTTATCGCGCTCCGGCTGATAATCCCGACAATGTAACCAAAATTAATGAAGAACCGGTTCGGTTCAATAATGAAGGCGGTCAAGTTTCCAAATATCCGTTTCAAGATTTGGGCTTGGAGGAGGATGCCGAGTTTGAATATACATTGAAAACGGTAGATTATTTTGGTTTAGAAGCTCAAATCGCAAAGCCCGTAAAATTTGGGACTCAAGATGTTATACCGCCAAAGGCACCGTACAATATTGAAATTGATGGAGATGACGCATCTTTATCTTTCGTGTTGACTTGGGAAGCCGAAATACCGGATGATTTCAAATCGTTTAGTCTGTTTTATTCCAAAAAAGAGGACGGGGAATATGTTTCTGTTGTAGAAGATTTGCCGGCAGTTCAAAAAACGGTTGATTTTGAAGTGGATGAGCCCGGTGAGCACTATTTTAAAATTCAATCGAAAGATGTAAACGGGAATGCAACCTTGAGTGAGCGTGTGTCCAAAAAACTGATTGATGTAATTCCGCCCCAATCACCCCAAAATGTAACCACTCAAGCTGATACGGGCATGGTTGTGATTTCGTGGGATCCGGTTCCCGATGAAGATTTGATGGGTTATATCGTTTACCGCCAACTGGGTGACGATTCAAGACCATACAATCAGTTTAATCGTACGCCAATAAAGGAAACCTCTTTTACAAACCAATTGCCCAAAAATATAGTGGGCGGGTTTAATTATAAGGTTTTAGCGGTTGATACCAACGGCAACAAAAGCGGAATGAGCGAAGCCGCAGCGGCCGTTTTTGAAGATAAAAACCCGCCGCCTAAACCGTTTTTAAAACCGGTAAGGCTCAACAATGACAACTTGCCGGTTCTTAAGTGGCAAGAGATCCCGGCCGGCGACTTGGCCGGTGTAAATGTATTTCGATCTACATCTGAAACGGGAGACAATCCCAAGCAAGTGAATATTAATTTATTGAGACCCGGTTCCAAAACCTACTTGGATCGCAGTGCTGAACCCGGTTCTGAATATTATTACTACATCAGTGCTGTAGATACTGCTGAGAACGTTTCTCCGGCCTCAGAAATAAAGTCCATCAAAACAACAAGTAACGATAAAATTCCCGCAGAATTAAAAAAGTTTCAAATAAAGAGGCGAGGCTCAAAAGAAATCAATTTCTCCTGGGAGGTAGATAACCCGCAAGCGGTTTTGGGCTATGTCCTCTACGGCAAAGGCCCCGGAGATAAACAACTCAAACCCGTTACCGGAAGGCTGGAACCCGGTAATAGCGAATATCAAATAAAAAAACCTGCACCGGGGGATCACGAGTTCCAACTCAAGGTATATGACAAAGCGGGAAATAAGACAAAATCAAATATAGAAACTATTAAAATAAAAAATTGATTATGCGTAGCTTATTGACGTTAGTATGTGTTTTAGCTCTGTATTCAATAGGGTACTCTCAAGTAGGGTACAACAATCCCAATCCGGACCCCTCTTCTGTTGTAGATATTCAATCGAATGACAAAGGTTTGTTGATTCCGAGAATGACTTCAGCGGAAAGAGGAGCTATGGCTATTTCATCTGTTCCGCCCGCAGAGGGGCTGTTGGTTTTTGATACCGATTTAAATCGACTGTTTTATTGGGACGATGACGTAAATGCATGGCGAGCGGTAAATTTTGCCGACGTTGAGCAACTCGGAGGTAGAGAGGTGGTTCGTGTTGAAGGTGACCTGGGATTGGGGGTAAATGACCCCGATGAGCGGTTTGATGTTGACGGTAATGAAAAAGTGCGCGGCACTTTTTACACTCAATCCATTGAAATGACTCAAAACAACGGTCCCGGTGTAGTACCTCAAGGCGGTATAATAATGTGGTCCGGTTCCATTACAAACATACCCGCCGGCTATGCACTTTGCAACGGAAATAACGGAACTCCCGATTTACGCAATCGCTTTGTTGTAGGCGCCGGTGGTGGTTACAGTGTGGGGAACACAGGTGGAACTAATGAGGTATCGCTTACGCAAGGCGAAACTCCCTTGAGAAGTCATAATCACGCGGTGAACATAACTACATCCAACAACGGCAATCATGATCACAACTCGGGAATATCCGTGAATCAAAATGACGCTAACGAAGTGAGTGCTTATGCGGGGCACGGACTGGGAAGGGGATCAAGTCAGCCGCGCCAAGTAAACGGGACGGGAAGCGCTTCCATGAGGAATTACTCGAAAACAGAGGCTGCAGGGTCACATACCCACAATGTAAATGGAAATACATCAACATCATTTGATAACACAGTTCAACCTCACGAAAACAGGCCGCCTTTTTATGCTGTGGCCTACATCATGAAACTTTAAAAACTACTATTATGAAAAAGCAATGCGTAATTTTAGGAAGAATACTTTTTTTGCTATTGATTCTGGAAAGCGAATTAAATGCACAAGTGGGCTATAATAATCCCAATCCGCACCCTTCAGCTATTGTGGATATGACTGCCAATGATAAAGGTTTACTTATTCCCCGTATGACCTCTTCAGAGCGCAGTGCGATGGCTATAGCTTCAACTCCTCCCGCAGAAGGGTTGCTCGTTTTTGACACAGATGTGAATCGCTTTTTTTACTGGGATGACAATGTAAGCGCCTGGCGAGCGGTCAACTTTGCTGAAATTGAAGAAATCGGTGGTCAAGAATCGGTTCGTATTCGTTCAGGAGTGAATATATCAACCAATTACAATAATGTTCAACCTCCTCAAAACGGACTTATCGTGGAAGGTAAAGTGGGTGTTGGAACAGATAATCCCAATCTTGACCTTGAGGTGCACGGCGATGCCGGTTTTACCGGTGCGATATGGGTGTCACAAATAAATTATAATAGTTCCTCCCAAAGTCAATTAGTTCCTCAGGGGCTGATCGCCATGTGGAGCGGAAGCAGTATTCCTCCCGGCTGGGCACTTTGTGACGGCACCCAAGGTACACCTGATTTGCGCGCGCGATTTATTGTAGGTGCCGGGGGAGGTTATAACGTGAACGATGTAGGCGGAACTAATGAAGTTACATTGAATCAAAGTCAAACACCCCTTAAAAGTCATTCCCACTTTTTATCTCTCAGTACTACTTCTGACGGTTCACATAGTCATTTCACCGAGGGGTCAAGTGCGGGTAATTTAGCAAATCGATACAGGTATTATTCGGGGGGGTCATCAGTGGACATTCATAAAAGTCCGGATAATAATGATAAAGACTGGAGAGGTACCGTTCACACAAATACCACGGGCAATCATACTCACAGTGTATATGGAAATACCAATAATAGCGGTTCATCTTCTGCCACACCCCACGAAAACCGTCCGCCCTACTTTGCCTTGGCTTTTATAATGAAACTGTAAATAAAACATTGATGATATGTTGAAAAACTACCTCGTACTCTTAAGCGTGTTTTTACTTGTTGCGTTTGCTGCTCAAGGGCAGATAAACTTGGTGAATAAAGGTGTTTCTGTTACCAATGCGGGAACGCAAATTTATATTAAAGGCAATATTGAAAACCGGCGCGACTCGCTCACACAATCAACCAACGGTTCCTATGCTAACGGCGATTCTATTTTCATTACCGGGAATATCATGAATAACGCTACAAACGGGTTTTTCATCACAAATTCTGGTGCGGTAGTTTTTAACGGAACGGGACAACAGGAGGTAACAGGGGATTCCAACGTGAATTTCCATTCGCTAACGCTCAATAAACCGGCGGGGGATTTTACACTGCAAAAAAACCTGTTGGTTGGCAACGGGCTTAGTATTTTACAGGGAAATGTAATAATTGGCAGCCACAATGTTTTACTCGGAACCAACGGGTTCATTGCCGACGAAGATCAGAACAACCGCATTTATAACGGAAACGGCTACGTTATCGCCGAGCGGTTTCTCAACAACGGCCTCAAAAACCAAAATCTGGCCGGTACGGGAATTTCACTTGATTACGACCTCAACCCGGGAACCGTATTTATTCGCCGCGGGCACGAAGCCCAAACCGGCGTAACAAACGGCAGCATACGCCGATATTATGAACTCGAAACGGGAAACAGCGGTAATGCGCAAATTGATTCGTTTCGCATTGATTATTTTCAAAATGAACTCCTCGGTAATAATGCCGACAGCCTCATCATGTGGCAAAGCAATACAGGCGGAATTTCCTGGGAAAACATTGAGGGCCAAAATCAATCTGCTCAACAGTTTGTAACCGGCTCGGCAAGCAGTATTCAACAATCTATATTTACGCTTTCAGAACGCGATTGCGACAGCCTGCCCAATCCGCAACTGCCGGATACGCTTTACTTGTGCGGCTCTGATTCCGTATTGCTCAATCCGCAAGTGCCGGGTTTGCTTTATGAATGGTCCACAGGCTCACCCCTCCACACCATCTACGCTTCAACTCCGGGAACATACGTTGTGGCAGTTTCCACCCTTTCGGGGTGCCTGGTTTTCGATACCGTTGAGGTAATTCAACAACCCAAACCCGTGGCAGCTTTCTCTACCGGGAATGAGTGTATGGGCGATACGGTACAGTTTGCCAATAACACCACCATATCTTCCACTCAAATTACCGATTACCAATGGACGTTTGATCTCAACGGCAGCCTCTCGGATACGGCTCTGACCGAAAACACCTCATTTTTATACCCCGTAAACGGAGCTTACCAAGTGCAGATGGTAGCCACGTCGGAATTCGGATGTTCAGATACCGCTCAAAATCAAGTTATTGTTTTTCCTAATCCCGAAGCTGATTTTGAAGCGTTTGATAACTGCCTTGACAGCAGCACGGCCTTTACCAATACTTCAACAATTGCGGCGGGCGGCATGTTGTATCAATGGGATTTTGACGACGGCAACTCCTCAACGGCTCAAAATCCCAATCACACTTTTAATGCGGTTGATTCATTTCAAGTAGAGCTCATTGCTACTTCAAACGCCGGTTGTGAGGATACCGCCGTAAAAACCGTAAATATTTTTGATAACCCCAATGCCGATTTTGCCGTGCAGGGAGCTTGCGCCGGCCAACCCGTGGGCATTACCAATAACTCATCATACAGCGGCACAGGCATCTATTACGTGTGGGATTTTAGCGACAATACCGTGGATACGGGTGTTGTTCCCCAAAAATCATTTTCCCCGGGCGGCACTTATTTCATTACACTCACTGCCGGTTCACTCAACGGCTGTAGCGATACCGCCGTGCGTAACGTAACCGTTACACCCGGCCCGGTTGCCGATTTTACCGCCAATAATCCCTGCGACGGAAATGCGGTAAATTTTGTAAACAATTCAACAGCACACGGCACCACCTCTTATTTTTGGGATTTTGACAACGGCACCACTTCAACAGACTCCGCCCCGCAGGTCACCTACAACGCCCCCGGGATTTACAATGTAACCTTGGCCGCGGTTTCGGCCAACGGATGCAGCGATTCGCTCACCGTGCCCGTTACCGTGTATCCCAATCCCACTGCCTCATTTAATGTTTCCAACGTGTGTGTCAACACACCGCTAAACTTGTCCAATAATTCTTCAGCTAGTACGGGTTCGCTCAACTACAATTGGGATTTTAACGACGGCAGCACCGATACGGCTCAAGTTCCCGTAAAATCTTACTCATTACCCACTAACTACACCATTGAGCTTATTGCTACTACAAATGCGGGATGCAGCGATACCTCCCTTCAAAACGTTACCGTTCAATCACTTCCTACCGTTCAAATTGAGGATACCGCCGTTTGCGGCACAAGTTATGTTCTTGATGGTCAGAACCCCGGAGCCTCCAACGCTTGGAGCACGGGCGGAAGCGCACGTCGCGATACCGTTACTTCAACCGGAAATTACTCTGTAACCGTTACAGACGGCAACGGATGCTCGGCCGCCGATACGGCTTCCGTAGTGCTCAGTCCCACACCGCAACCCGATTTGGGCCCCGATACCATTGTTTGCGGATCCTACAACCTGCAAACCGGATTGCCGCAAAGTCACTTGTGGTCTAACAATTCCACTTCAAACAACATTACCGTAACCCACAGCGGAATTTATGCCGTAGCCGTGACCAACAGCATCGGCTGTACCGGAACCGATACAGTGGATATTACCGTACAAAATGATCCGCAAGTGAACTTGGGCAGTAATATCACAACCTGTGCCGGCGACAGCATAACACTTGATGCCGGAGGCGGAAATGTGAGTTACTTATGGAACACAAATGAAACCACACGCAAAATTACCGCAACCACCACCGGAGGCTATGCCGTAACCGTTTCCACAAGTGCCGGCTGTTCAAGCACCGATTCGATTTTTGCCGAGTTTCGACCCTCACCCGTTGCTGATTTTACTTTTAATGATACGTGCGTTAATGACGTGGTTACGTTCTCAAATAACTCTACCCAGCCCGGCGGCGGCAGCTTGAGTTACACTTGGGATTTTGATAACGGCAACACGAGCACCTCTTCACAAACCTCGCAAACTTTTGCAACCGCCGATACTTACAACGTACAACTGATTGCTCAAAACACCACCGGCTGTGCAGATACTGTGGTATATCCCGTAACAGTTCATCCGCGTCCCGCTGTTTCCTTTTCGGCGCCTTCGGTTTGTTTGGGCGATACCACGCAGTTTGTAAATTCCTCCTCGGTTCAGGCCACTACGTTGAGTTTTGATTGGGATTTTGCCAACGGCAACAATTCCACAGCCGCGCAACCGGCTGAGGTTTATGCCGCGGCGGGAACGTATCCGGTAACCCTTCGCGCAGAAACGCCTTTTGGTTGCGCCGATACTACAACACAAAATATTCAGGTACTCGCGTTACCCGTTTCCGGCTTGCCGGATACGGTTGTGGAATGCGCAACGAGTACTTCCGTTACGGCGGGAGGCTCCAACCAGAATTACAACTGGTCGCACGGGCCTTCCTCGAGAACGGCAACCATCAACACCACGGGAACTTATGTGGTCACTATTTCACGAACCAACGGATGCAGTATTGAAGATTCGGTTTACGTTCAACTCAACAATCCGTTATCGTTCAATTTGGGCAGTAATCCTTTCGGATGCGATGAGGTCACCCTCAACCCCGGTCTCTCCGGCGTAAGCTATCAGTGGAGTACGGGTGATACGGGCTCGGTTCTGACCGTAAACAGTTCGGGAACTTACAGATTGCAGGCTCAAGATACCAACGGCTGCTCGTTTGCAGATACGGTTCAGGTTACCGTAAATAATTCGCCTATAGTGAATTTGGGTGGCAACGACACGCTTTGTACCGGCAATTCCAAAACGCTCAACGCCGGTAATTCCACCGCCTCGCATATATGGTCAACGGGGAGTCCCAATCAGGCCATCAACGTATCAAATTCGGGAACATACTCTGTAACGGTTACTTCTCCGGCAGGTTGTTCCGCTGCCGATACGGCCGAGATTTTGTTCAATCCCACACCTGCGGCCGATTTCAATTTTACCGATTTGTGTGAAGGAGATACAGTAAGTTTTACAGATTTATCTACCGGCGTAACGGCGGGAAGCAACTACCAATGGGATTTTGGCGACGGCAATAATGCTGTTGGTCAGAACCCCGCCCACAATTACGCCTCGTCGGGAACGTACCAAGTTACCCTTCAAATCACTACGGGCGACGGGTGTGTGGATTCGGAAACGAAAAACGTCACCATATCGCCGTTGCCCATAGCCGGCTTTAATGTGCAAGATGTGTGTGAAGGAAATGCCGTTTCGTTTTTTAATACCTCTTCGGTGGCATCGGGCAGTTTGAGTTATCAGTGGGGTTTTGGTAACGGAGCCGGCACAACCGGTACAAATCCGAATTACACCTATCCCGCCGCCGGTGATTATGAAGTTACTTTAACCGCTACATCAAATAACGGTTGTGAGGCGCAATACATCGATTCAGTAAGTATAAACCCGTTGCCCCAAGTGAGTTTGGGCGGCAGCATTACCACTTGTGCCGACAGTACAATACTAAACGCCGGATCGGGCGCGGCGAGTTATTTGTGGTCAAACAACACTTCCGATTCCACATTAACGGTGAGTCAAAACGGTACTTATTCCGTAACCGTTACCTCGCCCGAGGGCTGTACCGATAACGATCAAGTAAGCGTGCAATTGAGCTCGCCCGTAGTGGTGAACTTGGGTCCTGATTCCACTGTGTGCGACAGTATTTTGCTGGATGCCGGCAATCAAGGATCAACGTACTTGTGGAGTAATGCACACACCGGGCAAACGCTTAATGTTACTGCAACCGGAACATACGAGGTTACCGTAACCGATCAAAACGGCTGTTTGGGTTTTGATACCGTACAAATTACCGTACAAAGCGGCCCGGTTGTCAACTTGGGTGCCGATTCCGCCTTTTGTTCCGATGCAGCACCTTACGTGTTAGACGCCGGAGCGGGTGGCGCGGGTTACTCTTGGAGTACCGGCAACAATACCCAAATCTTAAATGCCGATACTACCGGCACTTACAGCGTAACCGTTACCTCGGCGAACGGTTGTGAGCAAAGTGATTCGGTTCAAGTTACGGTGCACGAAACCCCGGTTGCCGATTTTGCGGTGCAAAATGTATGTGAAAACACCGACGCCGTTTTTGCCAATAGCACCAAAATTCAAGGAACTGTAAATTATACGTGGAACTTTGGCGACGGCAACGGCTCAACTTCTGCAAACCCGGCACACGGATATACGGCGGGAACGTATCAGCCGCAACTCATAGCCAATACTCCGCAGGGATGTGTCGATACCGTTACGCAATCGGTTACGGTTAATCCGGTGCCCATGGCATCGTTTACCGCTTCGCTCGGTTGTGAAGATCAGCCCGTGAATTTTACCGACGGTTCTTCAATTGCTTCGGGTAATTTTACGCATCAATGGCAATTTGGTAACGGAAATAATTCCGCGCTTCAAAATCCGGATGAAACTTATAACACAGCCGGATTTTATCAGGTAACACTGGCGCTCACTTCTGATTCGGGCTGCGTGGATACCGCAACTCAAGTTGTGCAAATCAACAGCACTCCGCAGCGTGTACTGCAAGATACGGTTGAGCTTTGTGCTACTTCCGCTGTTTTGGATGCGCAAAACTCGGGAAGCAGCTACGCTTGGAGCACGAGTGCCGCGGGACAAACCGAAACGGTTACCGCCTCGGGCACTTATATGGTTACGGTGACCAATGCCGCCGGATGTTCCGTTGAAGATTCTTCGTTTGTTCAACTCAATACGCCGGTGAGCGTGACTATAAACGGCGCAACAAACGCTTGCGACAGTACGGTGCTGGATGCCGGAAATCCCGGGTTGAGTTACACTTGGTCGAGCGGAGATACCTTCCAAACGGTTACTCCCGTAACCTCGGGCAATTATTCCGTTACGGTTTCTAGTTCACTAGGCTGCAGTGATTCTGATCAAGTAAGCGTTACAGTAACGCCTTCTCCTTTGGTTGATGTAGGTCCGGATTCTTCGGTTTGTGCCGGTACACCGTACTTCTTGGATGCCGGAAATGCCGGCGCTTCCTTTGCCTGGTCAAATTCATCAACTTCGCAGCAAATTACGGCGTCAACACCGGGCACTTACAGTGTAACCGTTACCGATCAAAACGGTTGTAGCGGTGCCGATACCATGGTGTTGGGTCATCATGATGTGCCCACCGCGGCGTTCACCTCCAATAATGTTTGTGTGACCGATTCCATAGAGTTTACCAACAACTCCACCATTGCCTCGGGCAGCATGACCTATCAATGGAGTTTTGGTGACGGCCAATCCGATACCGCAACCGCCCCGGATCACTTGTATGCCTCGGCGGGCAATTACGTGGTAAACCTTGTGGTAACGAGCAACAACGGCTGCCAGGATAATGCCTCAACATCGTTGCAAGTGCGTCCGCAACCCAATGCCGGGTTTAATGCCGCCGCAGCCTGTGAAGATGCCAATGTCAATTTTGTAAACACCTCAAGCATTTCAGCCGGATCGCTTACATACGACTGGGATTTTGATGACGGAACCAACTCAACGGCCGGTACACCCGTAAAAAGTTACGCTTCTGCCGCAACTTACGGCGTGCAACTCACCGCAACATCGGGCTTTGGCTGTCAAGATTCGGTAACCAATAATGTAACCGTAAACCCGCTTCCGGTTCTGACCATGCCGGACAGCATTATTACTTGTGATGATGATACCGTGTTGGATGCCGGTAATCCGGGCGCGTCATACACATGGTCCAATGTTACATTCAATCAAACGCTCACGGTTCAAAATACGGGCAATTACCGCGTTACCGTAACCACTCCGCAAGGCTGCTTTGCCGATACGGGTGTTTATGTGCGCTTTGATAATTTATTCTCAAATGACCTCCCCGCGCAAGCCGACGGCTGCGATAGCGTGACCGTTGATGCCGGCAACATTGGGGCGGCTTATTCATGGAATACGGGCGATACCTCACGACATTTTACAACCGGCGCCTCCGGCATGTACTACGTGGATATTACCGATCCCAACGGGTGCCTTACCACAGATTCGGTGAATATTGCGGTTCATACGAGTCCTACAGTGAATTTGGGTCCCGATACGGCTTTTTGTGAGGGAAACAATTTGACGCTGGATGCCGGAAATCCGGGAGCTAGCTTTACTTGGAATAATAATCTTTCCGGTCAGAGCCCAACCGTAGCGAGCACCGGAAACTATTTTGTTACGGTGATGGATGCCAACAACTGTTTTGGTACGGATAACATGACACTTACCGTGCATCCGCTGCCTCAATTTGATTTGGGTAATGATACGCTGGTTTGCGACTCCGTTGAGTTGACAATTCCGGCCGGATTGGGAATTTATCAATGGAATACGGGCGATACCGTAAATTCTATTTTTGCCGCAGACAGCGGACTGTACACCGCAGAGGTCACCTCACCGCAAGGTTGCGTGTTCGCTGATACCGTAGTAGTGAACACCCAACCGGGAGAGCCGTTCAGCTTGGGCAACGATACAACATTGTGTGCCGGTGCGGAAATAACCTTGGGGTCGGGAGTTAGTGCGGCTTCCTACCAGTGGGCGTTCGGCAGTACAGACAGCAGCTTAACCGTGGGCGACTCCGGAACTTATTGGCATCAAATCACCTCGGTAAACGGATGTGTCACCTCCGATACCATTACCATTGACTATTACAGCAACCCGCAACCCGATTTGGGTGGAGACCTCATGTTGTGTACCGGCCAACAGGTGGTATTGAACACCGGCTCTAATCCCGAATCGAGTTTTACATGGTACGCGGATTCCACAAAGGCCACAGATACCACGATCGTTGATAGCAACACCTTTTTATTGCCCGTTGACTCAGCCGATTTATTGGTACAAGACAGCGGCCTGTATTGGGTTGAAGTAAACGACACAAACGGATGTTATGCAACGGATACCGTTCACATTTCCATTACCGATAACTTTATAGAATCGCGTTTCTTGGCAGCTTCAGAAGCCGTTGTGGGTGATACCATTCAGTTTGTGAGTGTCTCGTTCCCCGATTCACTTCCTCACTATTGGAACTTTGGGGATGGTATTAATTCTCAGGATTTTGACCCTCAACACGCCTTTTTTATGGCCGATACCTTTGACGTATCGTTGGTGGTGACTAACGGTTTTTGTAGTGATTCGATTGCCAAAACCATTGTAATCGGATCCGGAAAAAAACGGAGAGAGTTGGAAGCTGACAGCGCTTTGGCTCAATATACCGATTTCAAATATGCCAAATTTTGGCCTAATCCCGTTCGTGAGTTTGGAACTTTGGAGTTTGAATTGAAAGCCAAAGCCACCGTACAGGTTGATATTTTCGATTTAAACGGAGCATTGATTGATTCGCGAAAAGTGACGGACAGTTACTTTCAATCGCAAATCAGAACCGAACACCTGCACTCGGGAATGTATATCATTCGACTGTGGACGGGCAATAAGCAAGTGACGCTGAAATTCATTAAAAATTAAAACAGTACTGATAACTAAAACGCTATGAGATTTTTAAAAACCATTTGGATTGCGATGTTCTCGCTTACCACGATTGCGGCAACCGCACAGCCTTGCTTGAGCGGATACAGTTACCGCCGCACTTTGTCGGTGAATAACACTTCAAATCCCTCGGCGCTGAGTGATCACCAAATACTCGTTACGCTCAATACCCAAACATTGATCTCGAACGGGAAGTTAAATCCGAGCGGTTTTGACCTTCGGTTTACTGATGCGTCGGGAAACGCACTCGATTATTACCTCGTTCCGGGTACCATTAACACGGCCAATACCCGAATTTGGGTTAAGGCGGGCTCTGTTCCCGCTTCATCCATCGCCACCATTTACGCGTTTTACGGAAACTCAAATGCCGTTCAAGCTTCATCCGGCGAAAACACCTTTGAGCTGTTTGATGATTTTTCAGGTACGGCATTGGATGCCGCAAAATGGAACACTTGCGGCGGCGGATCCATAAACGTAAACAATGGAGAAGTCATTTTAAACTCAAACGGCGCAGCCGGCGGTAACGCAGTTTTGGAAACCTCCCCCGATTTTAATTTCCCCGTGGTGTTTGAAGGCAGAGTAATTTCAGCGGGAACGGGAAAAACGGTGTTCGGGATTAACGACAATGCCGGAAACGGTTACGCGCTTACTTACGAAACCGTAAGCGGTTCGCCTGTTTATGTAATGAAGTCAGTGGCAAATGATGCAACCGCTTGTATTTCTACGGGGAATTTATCCGCACCCAACAATGCTACGGCTAACGGCTCAGTGGTAGCGGGCTTGTGGTCGTTTTTTTGGGGCGGAGTCGGCAATCAAGGTTTTCGAGTTCCGGGAGTAACGGGCACTCAAAACCGCAACGATGCTTCGTTGGCTTTTTTTACTCCTTTTAAGGCCACCTTGGGAAATATCACCGATAATTCGTCGGCAACAATTGATTATGTTCAAGTTAGAAAGTACACCGATAATCCGCCCTCAGTGAGTGCGGGTACTGAAGATCAATTGGTCACCAACCTCACCGCATCGAGTAATTCACCGGTTTGTGAGGGTTCAGACCTGAATTTAACGGTCGATTTTTTCCCGGGCGCTACGTATTCGTGGTCGGGTCCAAACGGCTTTACGGCTTCCACACAAAATGCAAGCGTCAATAATGCCGCACCGCCGGCTACCGGGACGTATTCCGTAACCGTGGATAATGGCAGCGGATGCACTTCGCAAGTAGCACAGGTAAACGCAACGGTGAATCCCGCAACCTTGGGCGGCTCGGTGAGCGGCGGTGATACGGTTTGTGCCGGCAACAATAGCGGAACGCTTACGCTCACCGGTGAAACCGGCGATGTGGTGCGCTGGGAAAGTGCTTCATCGGCTGGAGGTTCTTGGAATACGATCAACAACACCTCAAATATACTGAACTACAACAACATTACGTCAACTACTCACTATCGTGCCGTTGTGAAATCCGGCGCGTGTTCTGAAGAAAATTCAGCCGCGGAAGTTGTCCACGTGGAAGGCCCCACAAACACGGGTCAAATTAACGGTGCTGCTGCGGTTTGCGCTAACCAAAACAGCGGATCGCTAACGCTTTCCGGATTTACGGGCAACATTGTAAAATGGCAATCTTCAACCGACTCGGTATCCTGGTCTGATATCTCTAACACCTCAAACACATTAAATTATTCCGAACTTTCAGAAACTACCTTTTACCGCGCTGAGGTGCAAGCCGCACCTTGCGGCAGTGCATTCTCCGATCCTGCCAAAATAACGGCGGCACCGCAACCCGATGTGAGTTTTACCGATAATAACGCATGCCGCGGATCGGCTACTCAATTTACCAATACCACGACTTTGGCATCGGGCAGTCAAAATCAATTTAACTGGATTTTTGGTGACGGCAACGGATCCAACAATGAAAATCCGTCCCACACTTATTCCGCCGCCGGCACCTACAACGTAATTTTACAAGTAATCTCAAGTGAGGGTTGTATTGGTGCCGATACCCAAACTATTGAGGTGCGCCACGCGCCGGATGTGGAATGGAGCGCCGCCGATATTTGTGAGCAAACCGCTCAAACTTTT